>CAZITS010000260.1:306-3204 GCA_964542185.1 uncultured Pirellulaceae bacterium | reverse complement strand
CTGTCTGCGAGCCCGATTCATACCAACCACTCCATATCCAGGGACGCCAACGATCAACAGGCCACTGCTGCCGTTCAGTCTGCAGGCCAATCGTCAACCGATATGATGGGCAAACCGCAGACTCTTCAACAAGGTGATGGGGGCTTCCAGTCCACGCTAGTTATCGGGTTCGCGGTTTCCAACAAACGACAAATTCCCAGGCAACTGCCGTCCAGAGCAAATACGACGTCGTCGATCAACTCACTGACATCGCTTGATTGTCAGTAGTGCAAATGCGGTACCGTACTGCTGATGGTAGTTGTAGAGCGGGTAGTCCCACCAGGACCCATTCTTCTCCTGCCGATCCAGCATCAATTTTGCCAGCAACGGCTTGTAGGGCCCTTGGTCCGACTCAGGCAACTGTGCCAGCGACACGGCCGCGTAATAATGACCGAAGTAGTAAAAATATCCCGCCACTTGCATCCAGGATTCGTGTGGAATCGGGCGTTTGCGTCCGATGTCGAGCCAACCATTGCGAACATACAACCGGTACAGCCAATTCTTCACGACGTTGTCGGTAATCGTTTCGTCTCCCCAGGCACGCAAGGCAGCATTGCAACATTGCGTCCTCCCCAGGCTGCCACCTGGTCGATTGATGCCACGCATCGGTTGCCGATTGAGATACTCACCGTAGAGATAGCTAAAATCCCTTTTGCGTTGACGATTGATTGCCGCCACCGCCCGCTCCACGATCTTCTGCGGTGGTTTGATGCCCACGTCGCGCGCCTCCGCAAAGGCAATCAACACGGTCCCGTTCACAAAACTGATCGAACTTGATGTGGGTTTGCGTGCCTGGTAGCGAAAATCGTAGTAACCCCAACCTCCATCCACCGACTCATAACGTGTCAGCATCTCAAACTGTTTTTGGATCAGGTCATCCAGCTGCTTGACCACAGCCGCATCTGCGGCCCGACGCGCCCGCAATCGCACCAGAGCCTGAATCGAATACGCGTGTCCCCAGATGTTGTACATGGCGTCTCCGGTCGCCCGCCGCAAGCTGCCGAGATGCTTCAGCAACCACGTTTCTGCGCGGTCAAGCGCAACACCAACTTCCGTGTTACCTGACTCGTTCTCGGCCAGTGCTGCAATGCAGAGAGATGTCGTTCCGGCACGAAACGCATGATGCGCGCCGGGAACCGGCGCGTAAACATTCAGGCCCTTGGTTTGCGTCGCCGAACCCCAGGATCCGTTCCGATTTTGCACCGCAAGCAGAAAGGCGACCCCTCGATCAATCGATGTTTGAATCTGCTCCTCCGTAGGAGCGTCAAGCTTTGGCAACGTTGGCGGCCTGGAAAAATCGAGTGGGTCAGCGAGAACTCCCCGACGCGGCCCGACGGGCTTTTCCGCGTCAGCGGAAGAGACAGCGACCACCAGCAGCACCCCCAGCAATACGCGATCGCAAACCATGGTTATCACTCGAGAAAAGGCCGTACAACTGTTTCTATTGGCTGGACAACGTCCTACTTGAACTCTACATCGCACGCCATTCCAGCCGCGACCGCTGGATCATTCCCGTCCAAACGGACGTTCACGACGCAGTCGTGCTTGCCATTGGACATGGGAATCAACGACACCGACTTGACGGTGATCTCAAGCTTGCGATCCGGGAACGCCTTTGGCGAAGCGATCCCTTTACCACCGGGTTTCACGTGCCGCAAGGCCGCCTCAGGCAAGTCGACACGAATCTGCAGCGCGCGTGGGTTGACCAGCGTTACCAGCACTTGTTTATTCATCACGGTCGTATCGGCGGCCAGTGCACTGGGCTTTTCACCCAGCTTTCCGCGCGCAAGTGTCCCGTGGTACACCACGCCGTCAGTGGCGGCACGCAGGACCATCTGCTTGCGATCTGACCGCATCTTGTCCACATCCTGTTTCTGTTTTGCAAAGGCCTTTTTGCCTTTGACTGCTTCGATCTCTTTACGTTGACGGGCGAGATCAAGCCCGCGCCGCGCCTTGTCAAACGTCAACAAAGCCCGCGCGAGCGTGTCGTCCTGCTGCTCCTGTTCACGAGGGATCACCTGTTGCAACGATCGCGACGCTGTAATCTCGGCGACTTTGAGCCGGAACTGGGCGCTCTCAACAGAACGTTTCGCTCGCTTCAGCACGATCTCTTCCGATTCTTCTGTCAGCTCGTCTTCCTTGTACATCTTCTCGAGTTGTTTCAGCTCTTCCATCGCATTTTCCAAGGAGGCTTTGGACGACTTGAGATTGAAACCCGTGGAGGCAATCCGTTGGTCGCGATCCACCTTGATAAAATTGTCATACACCTGTTGTGCATCGCGTTTGGCGCGCTGGGCCACGGCGAGATCAAGCGTCTGGATCTTGAGAAACTGTTGATGTGTAAAGTCCGCTTCCTGTTGTTTGAGTTCGGCAAGTCGCAGCGCCGTTTCCGCATCCTCAACTTGTTTGTCAACATCCTCGGTCTTGAACCAGACCAGGGCCTGCCCCTGCTTCACCTGGGTACCGTGCGCAACGATTTGTTTGATCACAAGCGACGTGATCTGCTCTGTCCCCGCAGCGAGCTCCGCTGCCCCGACGGGCTCGAAGTAACCGGTTGCCTTGGCCGCTGGCTGCAGCTCCTGTTCGGCAGCCGCCGCCCCTGGCTTTTTCTCTTGAGCCAGGACAACACAAGCCAGGAGCACACCGAGGGTGCCCGTCGCTACCGTCAATTGCCAATTCATGATGTATCTCACTGGGGGTTTATCTGCCGATCTATCGCCATCGATCGCGTGCTCTATCATCGTTGTAGCAGGATGCGAAGTCCAGCAACAAACAACACGGTAAGGGCCAGTACCACATCATCCAGTGGCTACTCGACAGCAGCTCGAGCCAGTACCGTGATTCCGTGACCCGCGCATC
>CAZITS010000260.1:0-296 GCA_964542185.1 uncultured Pirellulaceae bacterium | reverse complement strand
AGACAATCTCGCATTTCCATCAGGCCCTTACCAGAAACCACCAGATGCCAATGGCCAGCTTGCATCATCGGGTAGTCCTGGCCGGAACACCACACGCTGGTTCTGCACACACGCTTTACAGCCCAGTCTGCGGGGCTGTCGTAACAGGTCAGTCATAACAGGGCAGTCGTGCGAACGCTTGCGAAACGGCCTATGATGGGAAACCGGAAACCACAACCCGCGCTGTCCCCAGGATACAGCATCCCATGGCCTCTCCATGTCGACTCGCGACCTTTTTTTACCTCGCGTTTTTGCTG
>CAZITS010000259.1:0-7285 GCA_964542185.1 uncultured Pirellulaceae bacterium | reverse complement strand
TTGAATGTAGCGTTGACAATAGTGTGCGTCGAATAGTACGCATCACAACCTGCAGCGCCCACGGCATCAGCTTCTTACGAGAAACTGGTCCTGCACAACCCTCACATCGCGTATCATACAGGACAAGTTGTCCTTTCATCACTTTCTTCCAACCAGGGACATTCATGGCCAGAACGCTATTGATCAGTCTTGCCGCACTGGCGCTCCTGGCGGCAGAGAACCAAGCGGCTGAAGAGTCCCTGCTGGAACGGGACGTGCTGCCGTTGCTTGCCAGGCATTGCCTGGGCTGCCATGGTGGACTTGTGAAAGAAGGCGGCCTCGACTTGCGGACTCTGCCAGCGATGCTAAGGGGCGGTGAGTCGGGACCGGCCATCACCTCTGGTCATGCTGCCAAAAGTCCGCTCTGGAGCAAGGTGGCCAGTGACGAAATGCCAGCCGGGGACGAACGCGAAAAGCTCTCCGCGAAAGAGAAAGCGACCCTGAGACGATGGATTGCCGACCGTCTCCGAGCGCCAAAACGATATCGTTGCCCGGCTACCCGCCGGTGTCCAGCATGCCCCCATCGAGGTGGCCCAAGCGATCGATCAGCATCTCATCGACCGGCTTTCCACAGCCCGGATACAGCCGTCTCCGCGTGCGACCGATGAAACCTTCCTGCGCCGTCTCTACCTCGATCTGACTGGTCACGTACCGACTGCGGAACAGGCAGCAGCATTCCTCGACAGTGACGATCCGAACCGCCGCGCGCGTCTCATCGACACCCTGCTCATGACACCGGATTTTGGTGAACAATTTGGACGTACCTGGCGTGACTGGGTCATGCCGCCAGAATTGCCTTCCACCGGTAATGCTGGCGGTCAGCCCCATGCAGAAGCGAAGTCCTTCGGCTCCTGGTTGGGAAAAAAATTTGTGGCCGATGAGCCCTGGGACAAGATCACCCGCGACATTCTCACCGTCCAGGGTGAAACCAAGAACCATCCCCAAGTCATCTTCTTTGGGCTGGTCGGGCAGGGGGGACAAACCACGGCCGACGGTTCGGCGCGGGCGGCCGCTTCGCTTTTCATGGGTGTACAGCTGCAGTGTGCTCGCTGCCACGACGACCCTTACCGGGACTGGTCGCAGCAGGAACACTGGGCGCTAGCCGCGTTTTTTGGTCGGTCCCAGGGAGACTTCAAGAAACTCGAGAACGGCAAAGGCCCCAGCAAGAAGCCCGGGGAAATCGTCATCCCAGGTGACGCATTCAAGAACTCGGGAACAACGGTACTGACCGCATTCTTGCGCGGTCCAGATTTTCGTGTCAAAGAAAACGAGGATTTACGCACGTCGTTCGTCGACTGGCTGGTGGCGAAAGAGAACCCCTATTTCGCGAAGTCGTTTGCGAATCGACTGTGGTTCTACCTTTTCTCGCGTGGCCTGGTGAATCCAATCGATGACCTCCGTCAACTCAATCCACCCTCGCACCCGGGGCTCTTGAAACTGCTCACACAAGAGTTTGTGGCCTCCAACTACAACGTAAAACATTTGTTTCGATGCATTTGCAACTCACTCGCCTACCAGCGAACCACTCGGCTCGAACCAGCCACCGAAGAGTTAACACGTAGTGCGATGACGACTGCGTTTGGCCGGATGCCACTGCGAATCATGACTGCGGACATGCTGTACGACTCGCTCAAACAGGTCTACGGCGACGACAACTTCGATTTGAGAACGAATGTAGAGCATACCACCGTGGGCATGTCAGCTGCGGTCGCGGATCCGCACCTTGAATTCCAACGGCGGTTCGGGACAAACGAAGAAGATGCAACTGACTTCACCCACGGCGTGGCGCAAATGCTGACGTTGCTGAATCACCCGCGACTGCTTGGCAGCAGCCAGGCAGTGGACACCTACTGGACAAACATGCCGTTGCTTACCGCGGATCAGAAAGAACTCCTGGCAGAACTCCAAAGCCAGGTCGAGTGGCCCGACTCGAAAACACCGCGCGCCGATATACCCGCCCCCAAGCCGAACATTCTGCCGGCGCTCAACACCAGACGCAACGAAGATCCCTTCCCGACAATCAAAGCACAATTCGTGCGATTCACGATCGAACAGGGACCCCAATCGTGCCTGGACGAACTGGAAATCTATGGCCCCCACAGCCCGCTGAATCTCGCTTTGTCCACATCCGGCGCAATCGCTACCGCGTCGTCGCTGCTGCCTGGTTACGCGATCCACCAGATTGCACATCTCAACGACGGCCGTCATGGCAACGCACACAGTTGGATCAGTAACGAAGACGGCGGCTGGGCACAGATTAAATTTGCTGCCGCCCAGGCAATCAACCGGGTTGTCTGGGGAAGAGACCGCGAAGGTCACTACCAGGATCGGCTGGCACAACAATATCGCATTGAGATTTCTCTCGACGGCGCGACCTGGACGAAGGTCAGTGATGCCACACGGCGCGGCTCCAACCCGAAACCTGAACCACCGCGGATCGTCCTCACGCCCGCCAAGGCGTTGCAGATGATCGAATGGCTTTACTTATCGACCTTGTCACGGCGCCCAACCACTGCAGAAGCGAAAGAGGCTCTGGCCTACGCTGCCAGGACTACCGACGGAAGGAAAGCCCTGGCAGGGATACTCTGGATGCTGATAAACCGGAGCGAGTTCCTCCTGGTCCGTTAAGACAAATTGATGCGTTGAATACGAAACTGGCTGTACAGCTATCAGATTGGAGCCTTACCCGTGTCCACCCTGCAACGTCGCGATCTCCTGAAACTGTCAGCCGCCGGTGTTTTGACTGACGTACGGGTACCCTGGTTTGAATCGCTGGCCGGGGCGGCCGCACAAAGGCCACGGGCCAAGGCTTGCATTCTGTTGTGGATGGATGGTGGGCCCAGCCAGCAGCACACGTTCGACCCCAAGCCCAACGGCGAATTCAAATCGATCTCGACCTCTGCACCGGGTATCGCGATCGTCGAGCAGTTACCGAAGCTGGCGGGATGTGTGCATGACATGGCGATCGTGCGGTCAATGACAACGGAAATCAATGGCCACTACGACGCCAAGTATTTCTTGCATACCGGGTACAAGAGAACGACGGGACTGGAGCATCCCGCCATCGGCTGTATTGCCGCTGCGGAGATCGGTTTACCCCATGAGGACATGCCACCATTTGTGACCATCGACGCAGGCTGGGACATCCGCAACGACGGCGGACGGCTCTACCGCAGTGTACCCGCCTATCTGGGTATTCAGCACGGCCCGCTGGCAGTGAACGACGCTAACGTCGGGCTGGAAAACCTGACGCCCGCCGGTGATGACATCGACGCACGTTTGCAACTACTGGCGGGCAGCGAACGCCGGTTCGCGCAGCGTTACGCCTTGCCCGCCGTTCAAGCCAAACAAGCGGCGTTACAGCGTGCCGTTCGTTTGATGCAATCCCGCCGATCACTGGCTTTCGACATCGACAAAGAACCTGCTTACCTCCGCCAGGAATATGGCGAACATCGGTTCGGCAAATCGTGTTTGTTAGCGCGGCGTCTGGTCGAAGCGGGTGTCACTTTTGTGGAAGTCGTACATCGCGGCTGGGACGACCATGAAGGCGCTGCCAAGCCGCACGCTACCCGGGCTCCGTGGATCGACTCCGGGATGGCAACACTTATTCGCGACCTGAAGGCGCGCGGCATGCTGGACGATACGCTGGTCGTATGGATGGGCGAATTTGGACGCTCTCCTGGTGCCGGCAAAGAACACTTCTGCAAGGCGTGGACGAGCGTGCTGGCCGGCGGCGGGTTGAACACCGGACAAGTGATCGGCAAGACCAGTACAACGGGCAAGACCCCGGGCTCAGAAATCGTCGACCGTCCTGTCACTGCACCCGATTTCGTTGCCACCCTTTGCCTGGCTCTGGGCATTGACCCCCACAAAGAATACTTGGCGCCGGGCATGCGTCCCATGCCGGTTGTTGACAAAGCAGCGCAGCCGATTCGAGAGCTACTCGGGTAAGTCGTCCTTCGCGCAACGTCGGGAAACTCACACCGGCAACGACCGTCGACACAAGGCTGAACAACGGCTACTGACAGGGCGGCTTCGCAGAGGGATTCCGCCAGCCAGTCACCTGGACAAGACGCCACGGCAGCGGGCTCGTCATGCCTTGCTCAACCATTGTGGTCCAGTCACGACGCGGAACAGTCGCCATCAACTCGGCGGCAGATCCGCCAACTGCAATCGACACATCTCGGCCCGCATCGGATCGCCAAATTCACCATACAGCTCCATCAAACGCTGTACACAACAGGGGCATTCCAGCGATTTCAATTCCGCAGGAGTGGCGTCGGCAATCACAAGGTAACCGGCAACCAGATCGTCAAGGCTCTCCAACAGCGTGACGACGGCGACACGATAGAGAAAAACACCCGGCGCCTGCTCCATTAGCTGACGAGCAAGTGGAAGTATCTCTACCGCCGGCAACCCCGCCTTGGACATGTAGAATACCACTCCATACAACGCCTGATCACTGCCTGGATCTCGTTCCAAGGCGGTCTGGCATACCTCCAGTGCGACCCCATAATCTCCCACACGCGCCGCACCTGCGGCCACATCAGACAGCAGGCTGTACGGAAGATCGGGGAGTTGCGACAAGTCCTGGTAGATCGAACGTGCCGACTCGGCGCGACCACAAACAGAATAACAATCCGCTAGTGCCAATCGCGCAGTGCATGAAAGTGGCCGAATACTCTGGGCAGTCTCCAGGGAAACGACAGCAACTTCAAAACGTCCCGTGGCACGATGAATCACTCCCTTGAGTTCCAAGGCTTCGGCATCCTGCGGGCTGTGCTGCACCACATTATCCAGGTAATCCGCAGCCGCAGCGAGCTTGCCGTGCCGGTAGTAGTCCATCGCCTTCTTGATGACATGCGACATTGATTCACCTCCATTACGAGTCAACCAGCGGTTCTTTTTTCTCAGCCAGCACCTCGCATTGCGGTGCCATTTCGGCATTCAACTCAATGAATGCCTCCCATTCACCAGGTACATTTTCCTCTGGAAAAATCGCCTCGACTGGGCATTCCGGCGCACAAGCCTCACAGTCGATACACTCTTCGGGATGGATATAGAGAATCTGCTGTCCTTCGTAGAAGCATTCGACAGGACAAACGACTACACAGTCCGTATATTTGCAAGCAAAACAAGGCTGGCACACTACATGTGGCATAATCTCTTCCCCTCACTAAGATTCATATTGCCCTACTCATCTTTCGTTGGCCGATAACCAGAACTCAACTCGTAGCCAATCTGTTTCAATCGCGCCTGACAGTGCTCCATTCCGGCGTCATCATCCATTCGCTGAAACAGCAACCGCAGTCGCTGCAGCGAAGCGACGCACTGCAGTCGGTCAAGCTCAATGGTGGCCAGAGCATTCCCCGCTTCCCGCACACGGCCCGCGTCTACAAGCAACTGGGCGAAGAGAATGAGGTACGAGACATTCTCCGGCTGCAGACGATGCGCTTGATAGGCGAATGGCAAAACCTCATCGCTACCGAACCCCAAACGCCGTGTCACTTCCGCGGTGCTCATGAGTAGCCGATGATTGCCACGAAACTGCCGCAAATGCTCCAGGCAAAATTGCAACGCAGACTGATCATCCCGGACCCGGATAAGGCCGTCAGCAATACACTCCACAAGTTCCTCTGCGAGCATCTCCACCTGTGCCAAATGCCGGTAAATCACCGCCGCAACCTGGGGTCGCCGCACATGCAGATAGCACGCGGCGAGCCGAGTCTGTGCCAGGGGCGTGAGTGGAATCAGCAGCGAGGCATGCTCTAAAGCGTCAACTGCATGCTCATAATCCCCCAATGCGAAGTGGGCCAATCCTCGCAACTGCCAGGCGTGCCCGTTATCGCAAAGCTGCTCTTGCGCATCGTGCAACACCCTCAAAACGCCTGCATATTCCTCCTGTTCCAAAAGCAACGTCGCCCGCTCACAACTCGCAGAATTTGGTCCGGTTCCTGTCATCGTTACTCCATTTATTCCCAGGTAAGCTCTATCTTCCTGATGTCTGCCACGCGGAAACACGACAGCAGCAAACCGCCCCTGTCGCTACTCCAACTAACGGCTTCCATGTCACCCTTCGGGCCACGCTGACGCTTGTTTTCGACCGCGTATCCACCCATTTCTGCAGGTGTTCCGTCGGCATTTTCCAGCAGCCTTCGCCCTCTGTCTCTGGGCTGGCTGCGGTATCTCCTTTATTCACCGATTGCCCTGCCTTGGTCCATCACTTCGCCGTCTCCCATTCAGCGGATCAATTGAGCATGCATCCCAATCGCCAGCCAGGTCGCCGCAACGGAACTCACCACCAGACAAAGTATTCCCCAGAGGCGAGTCCGTTTGATTTGCCACCACATCAGCACACCGGATAGTCCCCAAAAAACCATCGTGGCAAACATCGCATCGACGGCAATTGCCCAGTACCAGCGGGCGTTTTGCTGAACGGGATAACCGTGCGCCATGTGAAGTCTCAACAAATACCGGCGCCATCCAATTTCACCAGGTTCGCCCCCGACAATCGACACGCGTCCGAATTGGCTGCCGCGAACAGGATTGGTCGGCTGCCTGACAGAGCTGGCTGCTTTGGCGTCACCCTTTCCTGCAGGAACACTGTTAAGCCCAGGCGTTGCACTGGTTTTCTCCGTTTCCGAAGCCCGATTTGCTCGCCCCTGTGGTTTGGCCCGGTTCGCATTCGACCGACCGCCTTTGCTGGGCTCGGGCGGCCGTTCTTCCACCTTGGATTTCGACGTCGGGACGGGTTTCGCGTTTGGAGCCGACTGTGAGGAGGACGCGCGTCCGTTCGATCGCTGGCGCGATGCCACAAAACGCACCCGATGTGTCGTGCCGCCTTCTTGAAGGTCAAATTCGATCGTGGGAAGACTACGGAACGACAAGCCTTCAACCGGCACGCCTATTTTGTCGATCGCCTCCTCGACTGAGCGGCGCACGCGATCTTTCTGTGCGCCCACTTCCACGGACACCGATTGGCCACGCTGCAATGGAGTCATGGCCTCCTCGCGGGCGCGTTTTTCCTCTTCGTCTTCTTGATTACGTGGCTGCTCCCGGACGTACCCACTCCCTGTCGCCAAATCTACAAAGACCCTGTATTGCGTCTCATCTGTACGGATGGTTGCGGAAGCCTGCCGTGTAAACGCGGCCGTCTCAGGATTAACCAGCTGGTAGGAAGTCGGAGTATCTTCACCGGCAAGTTTTTCATTGAGTTGGGCTACCACGAGCTCGGCGAGTTGCGCCG
>CAZITS010000258.1:0-7300 GCA_964542185.1 uncultured Pirellulaceae bacterium | reverse complement strand
GCCGTGACAGAAAGCTGGTCGCGAGCGCGTCTCAGCTGACGACCATGACGCTGACAACCGTTACGGCTATCGCCACCAGTGGCTTGCCGGGCGTCAGCGTATTGCACTGACAGAGCCAGTGGCACACACTGGTACTTTTGCCAGTGTCGCCGCCGCCGGCGTATTTCAATGGGTATTCGCTCGACCGGACCCGTCTCCATGAAACACATCCTGAGAGGAACCCGGTTGCTGGTCGGTATGATCACGGTCGCCTGCTGGAGCGCTGTCGCCATTGCCGAGGAGCGTGCGGACGAGTATGCCTCAGAGATTCGACCGCTCCTGGAGACATTTTGCCTGCGTTGTCATTCCGCCAGGGAAAACAAGGGCGGGCTGAATCTGAGTCGTTTCGCATCGATCCAGCAGATTCGCTCAGATATCGAGATCTGGCAGAACGTATTGCGGCGCGTTGAGCGGGCAGAGATGCCGCCGGACGATCAGCCACAGTTCGGTCCGCAGCAGCGGCGACAGGTGATCACCTGGCTGACCACTTTGATCGACAACGAAGCGGTGCGTCGAGCCAGTGACCCCGGACCCATTCTGGATCGTCGACTCAACAATGCCGAATACAACTATGTGATTCGGGACCTCACCGGTGTGGACCTGCAGCCTGCACGGCAGTTTCCGGCTGATGGGGCAGCTGGCGAGGGATTTCTGAATGCTACGGAAGCCCTGGCCATTCCGCCCGAGTTGATGGCCAGGTACCTCGGCGCCGCCAAAGAAGTGGCTGCGCACGCCGTCATGCTCCCCGACGGGTTTCGGTTTTCCGAGTCCCGATTTCGAGCCGACTGGAGCAACCTGGTGCTCAGCCGGATCACCGACCTCTACGGCATCTACACGAACGAATTCGGGCAGATTCCATTCCGCCGTTATCTCGCGGCGACGGTGACCCATCGCGATGCACTGGGTGCGGCTGAGACAACCATTGGGTCGGTCGCAGCACGGGAAGAACTTTCAGCCAAATATCTGCAGATCCTCTGGACCGCGCTGAATGATGCGGAGCAGACATCGCTGTTTCTCGACTCGGTCCGAACGATGTGGCGTGCGTGTCGCTCGCAGCAGGACGTCGATGCTCTGGCCCGAGAGGTGTCAATGCTCCAGGCTCTGTTGTGGCATAAGCGCGACCCCATCGGGATGCACTCGCTCGACGATCGCTATGTGCCACCGGGAATCTCACTGACCACGCGCCACACGTACCGACTGGCCATGCCACCAGCGCAGGATGGGACGATTACGTTCTTTTTCTCGACTCGGGCGTTTGACTCCAGCGATGTCCGGGTGATCCTGGAGAATGGCCGATTCGAAGTAGACGGCAAGCCGCCAGTCACGCTCCGCGAAGTGCTGAAGAAGACCGGTCAGGAAGACGGAGAGACGGACCTGCCGCTGCTGGATGTCTCGCGGCTGGGACGCCATCCGGAAGGGAAACCGATCGCCGGCACGAGCCTGGTCCTGCAGGGTTCGGAAACGGCAGCGATCCGATCGGAGGCATCTCTCGTCAACGGCCGTACATTTGTCGTGGACGTGGCCATCGAGTCGCAGCGCGATGCCAACCCGGTCGTGTATTTTGACGCACGCCAGGCAGCCGATCCGCCGGCGGTCAAGCGGGGAGTTGCCTGGACGGATGTGGCGGGTCGTTTTGAGCGGTTCTTCCTGGCATCCGATGCGGACGCCAGGCGCACCAGGCTGCTGGCCGCCGCCGAAGAATTCCGACAACTCTTTCCGGCACGCGTCTGCTATCCGGGGGTCCTCGTCCGCGACACCGTTGTCACGCTGGAACGGTTCCATCGCGGCGATGCGTTCCTCTCCAGGCTGCTGCTCACTGAGCAGGAGCAAGAGCAGCTGAATCGTCTCTGGTCGGAACTGCACTTCATCAGCCTGGATGCTCTGGAGGTTCGGGAAAGCTTCAAGACGGTGGTCCAGGGTGAACTGGCCGGTTACGCCGAAGTCAGCAAGGTCATCCATCGGCGGGCGCAAGAAACCGAGGCGGCGCTGCGGAAGTCGGAACCGCGGCAGATTGACGCGCTGCTGGAGTTCGCGGGACGCGCCTGGCGACGATCGCTGCAGGAGCACGAGCGAAACTCCCTCCGCCAGTTTTATGACCAACTCCGCAAGAGCGAACTTGCGCACGAGGACGCGTTCCGTGCGGCGCTGACACGTGTCCTCATGTCGCCTGCGTTCCTCTACCGTTTGGAATCGTCGCCGCCCGGCGCCGAACCGGTAGCCGTCACGCATCACGAGCTGGCAACGCGGCTCAGTTTTTTTCTGTGGGCGTCCCTGCCCGACGCAGCGCTGCGACAACTTGCTGACGACGGCAGCCTTCAGGACAGCAATGTCCTGGAGCAGCAGGTGCGGCGGATGTTGCAGGATTCCCGAGGTCGCCGGCTGGCCGTCGAGTTCGGCACCCAGTGGCTGGAAGTCCGCAGCTTTAACCAGTTTCAAGGCAAGGATGAGGAGCTGTTCCCGGCGTTTAACGCACCCTTGCGCGATGCCATGTACGAAGAATCGATCCGACTGTTCCAGGATCTGTTCGAGAATGACCGGACAATCCGGCAGTTGGTCGACGCGGATCACACCTTCGTGAATGACGTGCTCGCGAATCACTACGGCCTGCCGGGAGTCGAGGGCAGTGACTTTCGTCGTGTTGATCGCGTGCAGGAAAAGGGACGCGGTGGGATCCTCGGCCTGGGAAGCATCCTGTCGAAACACTCCAGCGCTTCGCGAACCAGTCCAGTCCTGCGGGGAAACTGGATTGCGGAGATTCTGCTCGGTGAGCATCTGCCGCTACCGCCAGATGATGTGCCCAAGCTCCCGGAAGCAGAATCGATTGATGGCTTGAGCGTTCGGCAGCTTGTCGAACAACATGCGCGCCTGCCGCAGTGCGCGGCCTGCCACAAGCGTATCGACCCACTGGGCTTCGCACTGGAAGGATTCGACACGATCGGCCGTCGCCGTGAACAAGACGCCGGTGGTCGCCCGATCGACGCCACGGCGCGACTGAAAGCGGGAACGACGTTTCAGGGCATCGACGGTCTGCGGCGCTACCTGCTGACCGAGCGTCGCGACGAATTCCAGCGTCAGTTTTGCCGAAAGTTGCTAGGATACGCCCTGGGCCGACGCGTGCTTCTCTCTGACCGACAACTGCTCGATACGATGGTAAGTCAGCTCGAAAAGAACGAAGGCCGCGTCTCAGCGGCTGTGTTGGCGATCGTGAGAAGCAGGCAGTTTCAGTTCATTCGAGGGTCAGAATTCGCCGATTACTGACGCAGTCAGGACTTCTCCTGGGGCGGCAGACTTCTCGGCGACTCAATGCGACATCGTTTGGAGACAAACTCAATGAGACAACGTCTGGAGACAAACGTGGATCAGAGATCCGTCAAACGACGCGACATCCTGTCTCGGCGGGCGGCCTTGCGCGGGCTCGGCGTGACGATGGCTTTGCCCTGGCTCGAATCGCTTCCCGTTTGGGGTGATGATGGCTCAGACCGACAGGATGTGAGCCAGCCACCGGTCCGCTTCGCCTGCCTGTTCTCGGGTAATGGATTTCACGCGAAAGAGTGGTGGGCGCGCGGCGCTGGCGCTGACATGGAACTTGGCAACGTGCTTGAGTCGCTCCAGCCGTTTCGCAGCCAGCTGAATTTTATCGAAGGACTGTTCAACGCCGAGGCGAAGATCGGCGGCATCCACAGTGCACAGACCGGGCAGTTGCTCAGCGGAGCCCGGCTCGCCCCGGACGGAGCCGTTCGCTCCGGGACCAGTATGGATCAGGTACTGGCTCAACGGATTGGACAGCGTACGAAAGTGCCGAGTCTCGTGCTGGGATGCGAACCGTCTCTGCCGAGCGTCCACAAGAATTATTCAATGATTTACAGCTCCAACATCTCGTGGAGTTCACCGACGACGCCCACGCCACTGGAACTTTATCCGGCTCTGGCATTTGATCGTTTGTTCCGCAACGAACCGGGCCGAGCGGACCGCAGCGTACTGGATGCGGTGCTGGCAGAAGCCCGTAGCCTGCGCGGCCGTGTCAGCAGCGGCGACCGGCAGCGGCTTGGCGAGTACCTGGACTCGGTGCGCGAGATAGAACAGCGTCTGGATCGCGCAGCGCAGGATCGGCGACTACAGGGCTGGCGACCGACGTTGGAGAAGCCAGACACGCCGCGGCCAGCGGATGGAGTCCCGCAGGATATCGACGAGCACATGCGGCTGATGTGCGACATCCTGGTGCTCGCGTTTCAGACGGACACGACGCGTATCTGCACGCTCAAGCTCAATAACGACTGGTCGCAGCTCCGCTTTCCGCACCTGGGCGTTAACAGCATTCATCATCTGACGTCACACCGAGACGACAACAACTGGTTGAAGGTCAATCGATTCTTTGTCGAGCAGGTGGCCTACGTGGCCCGTCGCATGAATGCGATTCAGGAAGGCGACCGCACGCTGCTGGACAACACGATGCTGCTCTATCTGTCCAGCATGAAGAACGGGCATCATCACGTCGACGATTTGCCGGTTGTCCTGCTGGGGGGGGGTGGCGGTCAGATCAAGGGCGGCCGGATCCTCAAGTACGGCGCTCAGCCTGACCGTCAGATGTGCCGCCTGTACCTGTCGCTGATGGACCGCATGGGTGTCCATCTCGATCACTTCGGCGATGCCAACGAGTCGCTGTCGGAAGTCTGACCGCGACCGAGGGTTACCAGGGAAGTCCACGCGCTCGCAGGGACAGGATGCGAACGCTCGAACCGTTCCTCCGCTGGCGTTTCAGCCTGCTCTCAGACGATGCGAGAGTCGATATTTCCAGCGTTGCCAACGACGGCTCCAGACATCGTTCTGGTGGCGTGTGACATAGCGCATTTGAGGTAACCATCGACCCGCTTGTTGGGAAACAGGCGTTTCCGTGGAATGGACGATAGTTTCCAGTTGGTCTAGCAGCTTTTCCGGCGTGGCAGCCGACGCAGCATGCACTCGCGACTCACGAACTTTGGGGATCTTCGTGACGCCACGCGTCACAGAGAAATCGCCCGTGACTGGATTGTCTGTGGCTGAGTCACGGTGAATAATTGTTTTTGCACTACAGCGACCGACCCGCCCTCCAGCCAGCGACCACCTTACCAATGCACACGACCCGCATCATCTTTGCGTCCATGGTGATCTTTGCAGCACCCGTCCTGAGTCACGCACAAGACAGGGATCGTGCTTCCGGAAGTACGTATCTCCATCCCAGACCCGCACGTTTCACCGACTTCACATTCCTCAGCCCGCTGCCGGCACGCTTTGTGAACGCGTATCCCAAAAGAAAAGAAATGGGAGACCAGTATCTGGATTTCTTTGGAGTGATTGCAATTGTCGGCGAAACCAGAAAGCAGAGACCCGATATGCGCCGGCTGACTCATGCGTTAATGGGCCTTATTGACAATGACCAGGATGGCCTGCCGGATGATCAGCACTTATGGAACAAGTGGAAAAAGAAGGTAAACAATAGGAATCGTTTGGTGCTTTATGTCACAGAGGAAAAGGCAAAGTACAAGTCGTTCGATGGCGCAAGCCCCAGCGTATACCATCAAGGGTGGAGCTCTTTCCGGGATGGTGACAGATTGCATCTCAGTAATATTCAAGAGGAGTTGTTTCATTTCCTGCAGAGACATTTCTGGGAAATCGAATACCCGGGCGCCTTCGGTCTTGATAGAAATCCGCGCAGCATTGCGCATCAGGCGGCTGTGAAAGCTGTCAGAAACAAGCATTACGTCTACGACCAGAACTGTATCTCACACAGCAGCTGTCTGGTCCCTGAATTCTTCTTTTGTGCGATGACAGATGTGATGAAAGGCTGGCAGGGTGACGGTTTTGATGCGCCGGGACAGCGTGAATGGCGATTGAAAGGGGATCGTGCGGCGATTCGCCAGAACTATCCGGATATGATGGAAATGATTCTGACGATGCAGGATCAAGGGAAGCTTCCCCGGAAATGGCCCAGTTTCTTTCTTGTCAAAAACCGCGGAACTCGACGCAGCGCGACAAAAAACAATTAGCGGCAGTTGTCCTCTGTAGAAAAGTGCCCTGGTTTTCTGGCGCTACCAGGGCTGGACGAGCACAGCACAGGGAAGCCATGTGTTGTTGGCGGTCGCCTCACTGACGACAGGGCACAGCCGAAGTACAGGACCGTGTAGAACCTATCAGGCATTGGATCTATGAAGATATCAAGACGCACGTCGACGCTGGCAGTCTGCTTGATGACCAGCACTCTGGTTTGCGTGATGGCACTCCCGAGTGGCAGGGCGGATGAGCTGCGGGGGATGCTGGCGATCAATGAGGACAACAGTCATTTCTTTGGCTACAAAAAGCCGGAGGAAATGAACGTGCGTGGGCTGCAGGCGTGGGTCGACCAATACGCGGAAGGGGCGGTAACGCATTTGTTCCTCTGTCCCAATGCGATGCGAGCCAGTTTCCGCAGCACGTCACGCGATGCGATCTGGGATCCGTATAACGGGAAGACACCAGATCACCCCTGGCCGCGGAATGCGAAGGGACTGCACGATGCGGGGATCGATCCGTACAAGGTGTGGATCGCCCGTTGCCGCCAAAAAAAGATCTCTCCGTGGCTGTCGATGCGGATGAACGATGTCCACAACACAGAGGACCGTGACAACTTTCAGCATTCCACGTTCTGGCGGAAAAACATTCACCTCTGGCGAGAGCCGAATCATGAACACGGATCGGGGCTGAATTACGCGTACGCTGAGGTGCGCGCCTATCAGATGGCGTTCGTCCGCGAGCTGCTGGAGCGTTACGACCCCGACGGGTTGGAACTCGACTGGATGCGTTTTCCGAACCATCTCACGCCCGGCAAGGCGCGGGAGGAGCGGGGATTCCTCACAGAATTCGTGCGCGAGGTTCGTTCCCTGACGAATGACTGGTCCAAAAAGCGAGGGCATCGAATCCTGCTCGGCGTTCGTGCACCGGCTCTTCCCGATGCGGGGGCTGGTACGGGAATGGACGCCGTCGCGTGGGCTCGGGAGGGGCTGGTCGACTTAATCGTGGCAACCCCGTTCTACTTTTCGACCGACTTCGACATTCCCTTTGAACTTTGGCGTGAACGTCTGAAGGACGCTCCCAAGCCGGTGACGGTCGTCGGCGGCATCGAAAGCTCGGCCCGCCCGTGGATCAGTGGCGCGCCGGTCGGCAACACAATGGAGACTCTCCGCGGCTTTGCCGCGTCGAGTTACCACCGAGGTTCGCACGGCGTCTATCTCTTCAACTGGATGGACGA
>CAZITS010000257.1:0-7309 GCA_964542185.1 uncultured Pirellulaceae bacterium | reverse complement strand
GCGTCTCCGAACGGACACAATACAACGCAACAACAAAGTCAAGTTTATTGTTGCTGTTGGCGTCATCAGTACAGCGGTTCCGGGTTGACTCTGCTCCGGTGCCGCGCATGCGAAGACGGCTGCGGAGGCAAGGCTACCTGGCGTTAACGGATCTCTCGCGACTTTTCCGCCAGCCTTCGATGGCCCTGACAACGCGTACGATGGGCCTTTAGAAACGCGCAAGAAAAACGCCCGTCTGTTGTCACAGACGGGCGTTAAGGCAATGTCTTCGTCAATGTACGATCGGCCAGCGGGCCAAGCGATTCGCGGTCTCTACTGCTTGCCGCCACCGCCACCGCCACCGCCACCGCCACCGCCACCTTGGCCACCACCTGCACCACGCCCACCACCGCGTCCGCCGCGTCCACCACCACCGCGTCCACCGCGTCCGCCGCCACCTCCCATGCCGCCGAAGGCGTTCTTCATCGTATCGGCGCCCGGTTTCCAGTTCTTCAATTCCTCGGGAGTGACTTCTCCGTCCTTGTTGGCGTCGGCGCCGTCCATCCAGCCTTCGATTTCCTTACCGGTCAGCTTGCCGTCTTTGTCTTTGTCGTATTCCTCAAAATTTCCACCGACTTGGAAGCCACCCTCGTCTCCTCCCTTGGCACCACCGATACCGCCACCTTGGCCACCACCCATACCGCCGCCGGCCTTGGCAGCTTCACGCATCTTTTTGAAGTCTTCCGGTGAAGGAGGGGTACGCTCTGCAGCGGGATCGGAGCAGCCGGACAGGTAAACGAGAGACAGGCAAACGCCAAGCAGGAGAAGCGTGGAGGTCGTTGTGGTTTTCATCTTGAAATACTCTTCTAACAGGAGCGAAATGAGATCCCGTCGTATCCCGGGGTGAGTCAATCGTGCTACGTCGTTTTCAATAGAGGTCCACGAGTGGGGAAAAGTCGCCTGGTCACAGAGAAACAAAGCACCCTCGGTATTTACCGAGTATCAAAGACGTTTCCCAATGCTCCTATGATTACCCAATCTTGAAAAAGACTATCCGTCATCTCATCATTCTTGGCCGGTTGGATGCCCCAATTCGGCAACGTACTGGCTCTGTATTTGATCCAGAACAGTGGTACGCTGGAAAATCAGTATAACCAGCCCTGAATCCAGCGGAAGGGGCAAAACGTCGCTGTGGCCGGGGCTTTACTGTTCGCTCCACCGCCAGCCCATGGGAATCTGTAACTCCTGCTGGGCGATATGGGCCCACGGTGTTTGGGGATGCTGTTCGACGACCTGCGTCAGTGCCTGTTTGGCTTTCTTGATCAGATTTCGCAGAGCGCTGCTGGACTCGATCGAAGCATCTGGCTGAAGTACCCAAATCGTGCTGGCGGCGTCCTGGAATAACCGGCCTCGTTTGAGCGCCGCCAACATCTGATTGTACCCGTCTGCGCGGGCCTTGGCCGCCGCGGCGCGGCCCAAAGCCAGGTCAAAGCCGGCTTGCCAGCGGGGTCGTTCAAGAGTCGCCCGCCCGCTCACGCCCTGTTGTAACAGTTCGTAGAGCTGGTTGATGCGAGGTAGTTGTTTGGCCGCTATTTTTTGCGCGGCTTCCAGACTACGACTTAACGCTGCCTCGTTTGGCTTGACAAACTCCAGGGGCGGTTGTTGGAGACATTCGACGTGGCCCAGGTCGGCGGCCATCCGCAGCGCGGACATCGCCGGATTGCCGGCGACCAGGGCGTCGTATTCCGTGGCGGACAGGTCGTCTGGCGTATAACGCCGCATGACTTCGGCGTCGAATTGCGGGATGTCACCGCGGGGCCAGACGGTGGTTGGCGTGCCAAATGCGAGTCCGCCACTGGGCGGTGGTCGCAGTGTCAGAAAGCGTCCGCCCGTCGCACGACAAAGGCGTTCCAGTGCGAACGGACCAAAACCGGAATCGAGTAGTTGCAACGGCAGGTTGGGCGGGAAGTCGAGATCAATCCGTTCCGCTTTTCGCGACTCGGGACCTTGTTGAATAGATAGTGGGCTACTGCTTGCTGCACCATCAGTTGTCTCCACGGTGGCCACTACCGCGGCTCCACGTCCGAGCGGAGCGGGTACGCCGATTGCGTAAATGGGGATCGAGTACTTGCGCGGCGTTTCCAGCAGATTGTCTACCTGCTCCGCGTCGTCGCCCGCTTCATCCGAGATCACGACCAGCACAAGTTCATGCGCTTGGCGGGTACGGAAAGGCAGGTATTTGTTGAGCGTCGAGCGAATGGCTGCAAAGGTGACTTCGCGACCGCTCGTGTCGACCTGAATGTTTGCCAGGGTACGGTTGATCTCGGCAGTCTGGTCCGTGGGTGGGTCAAGTGCGGCCTCGATTTCCGATCCGAACGTGACAATTGCCGTGGTCAGAGAGGGCTGGTTTTCTGCGCCACCGCGAGGTCGACCGAGATACCACTTCTGGACGCGCGGCAGAACTTGGCGCCGTAACGTGGCAGCGCTTTGCGAACGATCGACGATCCAGACCACAAGGACAGGGCCCAGGTCGAGTGAGGCCTCCACCGACCGTGTGACCTGTGCGACGGCGCCTACACTGTCCAGTCCCAGCGATTGGGGATCCGTCGCGCGTGTCTGACGACGCGGTCGGCGGCGTTTTTTGCGCGGCGTGGCCCTTTTTTTTCCCTGCTTTTTTGTGGCGGTAGTAGCCACGCGTGGGGAAGGCGGGTTTCTCTTCTCTGCGGTCTGTCGCTGAGGGGCATTGCTCGGTTGGTCGCAGCCGCAAAACAAGCCAGTCCACACCAATGCGCAGCACGCTGCGGTACTCAGCAAGCAACTCGTACGGTTAAGGGTGGTGGGTTGCAGCATGATTTGGGAGTGTGAGGCTGCCACGACAGGAGATTGTCCAGACGGGAGGGTCATTCTATCGCAAACGATCTGTGATTGAATCCTCGGTCCGCCTCTGTGGACTCTCAGAAAGCTGTCATCCGGGCAACGGTGGTCTACGGCGACTTGTAATTTGCCGCTTGAAAAGCGGCTGTTGACGCCTCAGAATATGCGGCGCGGCATTGGGTTTCATCTTTCAGGCTCTTCTTGCGGAGAATCGGGTCATGCGGTGGTTGTTGATTTCGTCGATCGTGTTTGCCGGGAGTGCAGTTTCTCTCGCCAAAGGTCCCAAGTTTACGGACATCAAGAGCGCGGGTGTCGATTATGGAGTTCAGGGAGAATACGTGGGGTTGTTGAAAACGAAACAGGGCACGCAAAAGTACGGTGTGCAGCTGATTGCGTTGGGCAACCATCATTTCCGCGTAGTTGGATATCGTGGTGGTTTGCCGGGCGCCGGTTGGAATGGGAAAGGCCCAATACAGGTGCAGGCGGATGTTGAACTAAAAGCAGGTAAGCTCGTTTTTGAAGGAGACCAAAGACGCGGTGTGCTCCAGGGTGGCCGTGTGGTTATTGATCTCGGGCCTGACGGGACCAACGATGGAGAGTTAAAACGAGTCGATCGTCAGAGTCCCACCCTGGGGAAAACAGACCCCAATGCGGTGGTGTTGTTTGATGGAAAAGACGCTGCGCAGTTTGCCGGCGGCCGCATGACCAAAGACGGCCTGTTGATGCAAGGTACGCGAAGTCAAAAGAAGTTCCAAAGCCATCACTTGCATATCGAATTCCAATTGCCGTTTCAGCCGGAAGACCGTGGCCAAGGCCGTGGCAATAGTGGGATCTATGTCCAGGGTCGGTACGAAGTCCAAATGCTCGATTCGTTTGGTCTGGCTGGAAAGCACAATGAGTGCGGTGGGATTTATGAAGTCAAAGATCCAGACCTCAACATGTGTTTCCCTCCGCTGACCTGGCAGACGTACGATATTGCGTTTACGGCAGCCGTGTTTGATGAGGCGGGCAAGTTGACTCGGCCGGCTCGCATTACGGTGCGGCATAACGGTGTGCTGGTGCACGACAACGTGGAATTGCCTCGAGACCGTTCGACCCGGGCGGCGCCTCTCAAGCCGGGGCCGCAACCTGGTCCTGTCTACTTGCAGAACCACGGATGTCCGGTGCGCTACCGGAATATCTGGGTCGTGGAAACCAAGTGATTTGCGCGGAATGAAAGGAAGTTATGGCACGGAATTGCATGTCGTTGCATTCGAACCGCCGTCAGTTCTTGTCGACTGGGGCTGCCGTGGCTGTCACGTCGGCCGTTGGCCCCGGTTCCTTGGCGGCCGTTTCAACAACGCGATTGGTGGACACGCATCTGCATTGTTTTGCCGGTATGGACTCGCGTTTTCCCTATCACCAGCGTGCTCCGTATCGGCCTGATGTTGCGGCCAGGCCTGAGCAACTGCTGAAGTGTATGGACGGTGCCGGAGTCGCTTATGCGGTGGTTGTCCATCCGGAACCATACCAGGACGATCATCGGTACTTGGAACACTGTTTGAAGACAGGTCAGGATCGATTGAAGGGAACTTTACTGTTGTTTGCCGATCGTCCAGGTTCGATTGAGAAAATGCCTGCGCTGGTCGAACGCTTGAACGTGATTTCGACTCGCATTCACGCCTACGCGCCGAAGCGACTTCCCCCGTTTGGCAAGCCTGAATTGCGCAATTTATGGAAGCAGGCGGCCGAACACGATTTGGCAGTGGAACTTCATTTTGAACCGCGTTACGCACCAGGCTTTGAACCTTTGATTCGTGAGTTCTCCAAGACTCGCGTCATCATCGATCATTTGGGAAGACCATTGCAGGGTACTCCACGCGAACATGCGCTGGTTGTGCGTTGGTCACGGTATCCGAATACGGTAATGAAATTGTCGTCATTGGCGTCGACGCGAAATTATCCGCATCGTGATATTCGTCCGATCGTCAAGCAGTTAACCGCAGCTTATGGTGCCGAACGGATGATTTATGGGGGCGGATTCAATGCGCAAGCAACTCCCCAAACGTATCGTGAAGCGTTCGCGTATGGCCGGTCGTTAATCTCGCATTTATCCAACGCCGAACAGGGTAAGATCCTGGGAGAGAACGCGGTCGAGATGTTCGGCTTCGGTAAAGCCTCATGATCACCACGACCAATGCTTGCGCCGTATGTTCAGGGGGAGTGGCTACACTTAAGGGTAGGGGGCGGCGGGTGATCGTTACCAGGCCACGTGGGAGTTTCGATTACGCCGTTGATAATCAATCAGTGCGCCTGTGGTGGCGTGGTGACTGTGATTCGTCTGGCCGTAGCCGTGCTGGCGGTCTTGATTCAGCTGTGCTTTGATAACAGGAACCAATCATGAGTCGATCCATCGCGAAGGTATCTCGCCGTCAATTAATGGGGACCGGTGCTGCACTGGGGACCGGGTATTGGCTGGGGGGGGCGGTACCCGAGGCGAAAGCCGCGAATGAGAAGCTGAACATTGCGTTGATTGGCGTTGGTGGGCGGGGTGCGGCAAATTTGAACGGTGTTTCCAGGGAGAACATTGTTGCCCTCTGCGACGTTGATGGGATGCGCGCCGGTAGTGCGTTCGAACGCTGGGATAAGGCTAAAAAGTTTGTGGATTATCGGCGGATGTTTGATGCCCTGGAAAAACAGATTGACGCTGTTGTTGTGAGCACGCCGGATCACACGCATTTTCCCGCTTCGATGATGGCCTTGCGCAGGGGTTTGCATCTGTACTGTGAAAAGCCCATGGCACATAACGTCTGGCAGGTCAGGATGATGACCGAAGCGGCCGAGAAATATCAGGTGGCGACGCAGCTAGGAGTCCAGCGTCACACAATCGGCAATGTGCATCGGGTGGTGGAATTAGTTCGTTCGGGTGCGATCGGCACAGTCCGCGAAGTTCACTCCTGGGTGGGAGGTACGCGTGGGATGCCTGCCATGCCGAAGCAGTTTCCAGCGGTACCCAGTCACCTGAAGTGGGATCTCTGGCTGGGTCCCACGGCGGACCGCAAGTACAGCCCGGACTATTGTCCATACAATTGGCGATTTTGGTGGGATTTTGGAACCGGCGAAACGGGCAATTGGGGTTGTCACATCCTGGACATCCCTTTCTGGGCGCTCGATCTCGATTTTCCGACGCGTGTCGATGCCCAGGGTCCGGCAGTTGACGCACAGCGAACGCCTCGACAAATGGCGACAACGCTAGAATTTCCCGCGCGCTCCAATCGTCCGAGCGTGACCTTGCATTGGTACCACTCGGCTTCCGGACCGGAAATTCTCCGCGAACGCAAAATATCGGCCCGTGGAGCGAACACCGTATTCGTCGGATCGGAGGGATTGCTCGTTTGTGGATTTGGTAGCCATCAACTCTACCCCCAAGAGAAGTTCCAGGATTTGCAGAGACCTGAACGGTCGATTCCCGATTCACCGGGGTTCTACAAAGAGTGGCTGCAAGCTTGCCGCGGTGGCGAACCCGCAACATGTCATTTCGGATATTCAGGACCACTCACCGAAACGGTCCTGCTGGCCAACGTAGCGTATCGGGCAGGTGGTTTTGATTGGGACGCCAAAGCACTGGCGGCTGCAGGTAACGATCGCGTCGCTCCCTTGTTGCGTGAACCAATACGGGCAGGATGGGACGTCTAGACGCTGCCTGAGTTGTTTGCACACGATAGGGATATCCCAGGGCAGCGGACTTGAAACTAACGCCGGTTGGTTTGTCGTCTTAGGAGATTGTATTGGCGTCCATCGCCCAGATTGACGCGGAGGAGGCCAGCCGTTTCGATGGTGAGTGTTACTTGCCGTGCGCTTTGATCACCACTCGCTGGCGTGGATTTCAGTTTGAGGTGTCGGCCGTCGGTGGTTTGCCATTCTCCGTCGATCCGTTGCCGAGGGGCCTTCGTTCCCGTGAGCAGCTGGATAAGATCAGCTGGTAGCGTTGGGCCGTCCGACAGCAATGCGAAAGTACTGTCCTCGAAATGCCAGCGAAATGCAGCGCTGCTATTCTGTCGGTTACCGATCCAGCTGAGTGTTGCGCCGCGTAGACGCGTGGCGGGCACCGGTGTTCCGCTGGGACCACCGGGGGGAACGTGTTTCGGTTGCGTTGTCGCTGATGCAGTCGGGCCGGTTGCGGTGGAGATACTTGTTTGCTCAGATCTCTGACAACCAAATAGCACTACGCTGAGCAGTAACGCGTGTGGAAATGTCATCAGATGTGACACACCTGCTAGCCAGCTTTCGATTTGTTGTGGGAGCTTTCTGGGTTGGTGAGATAATACTGGCATGCGAAGATGGGTGTTCAAGGAGGAGCATCGCTTTCGAATGCAGGTCGCAACTTACGCTTCGAGGCCGCAATTGATGGCACTGCGGCCCTGCATCCCACGCGATTGCTGTAGTGGTCCCAGGCGTATCAGGGCGCCGCGGTCCT
>CAZITS010000256.1:0-7350 GCA_964542185.1 uncultured Pirellulaceae bacterium | reverse complement strand
TGTACGCGCTGGACGAAGAAGAAGAAGAGGAGCCGCAGGCGGCCCCCGCTGCGACCGGAACCACACATGCTGCGGAGAACGCCGGCGCAAGTTCCACGGAAGACTCTTCCTCCGCCGACACTGCTGAGGAAACCGCGTCACCAGACGCAGCGACCGACGCGCCAGCGAGTACGGCAGCAGGTGCCGCCAGCACCAATCCAGTGCGCAATTTCATTGGCCAGCTGGTTGCTTTCCTGGCCATCATTACCTGTACCTTTGGCAACCTGACCGCCTACGGCCAGACAAACGCCAAGCGGCTGCTGGCCTACTCGACGATTGCGCACGCGGGCTACATGATGATGGCCGTACCGCCGATCCTGGCGTTGGCGGGTTCTGACTCGGGCGGCGCCGAGGCGGCCGTATCCAGTCTGGCAATTTACATCATTGTCTATGTGTTTATGAACCTCACCGCGTTTGCCTGTGTGGCCTTTCTGCATGATCAGATTGGCAGCGATGAACTGGCCGACTATGCCGGGTTAATTCACCACAATCCCAAGGTGGTGATCATGTTGTCGTTGACCTTGTTCAGTCTGGTCGGCCTGCCACCACTGGCTGGTTTTATCGGCAAATTCGCCATCTTTGCCTCCGTGGCCGAGGGCTGGACACAGACCGGTCAGAATTACCTGATGGTGCTGCTGTTGGCCGGCGGCCTGAATACCGCGATCAGCCTGTTCTATTATCTCCGCGTTGCCAAAATCATGACGATGGAACCGGCTCCTGAGTCGCGCACCGCGTGTCAACTGGGGCGTCCCCAGCTGGTCTTTCTGGCTATCCTCACCGTCCCCACCGCGCTCTTGATGCTCTATTGGGAACCACTAAAGAAATTGGCAGACAACGCGGTCAAAGATCTGTTGTAGGCTTGTACTTCCTCTTCTTCCCGGATCGGTGCTATGAACCAGGTGGACACAAACGCCGTTTTAAATCGACTGGCGGTCGTCCATAACCGTTCGCTGGCGACCTACCTGACGTATGCTGCCCCCTGGGCAACGAATACCGACGTCGAAGCGATGAAGACACTAAAAGACATCGCAGAACAGCACCAGGAAACAACCGACCGGCTGGGTGCCATGATCATGGAGAATAAAGGAACCGTTGAAACCGGTGCGTTCCCCATGCGATTCACTGCCTGGCACGATGTCTCACTCGCCTTCCTGCTGGTCAAGCTCGTTGAATCCCAGGAAGCCACGATTGCAACCATTCAGGAATGCGTCGAGCAACTGCGGTTAGCCCCAATGTTCCAGGCTGTCTCCGAAGAACTACTGGGAGCCGCCAAGGCACACCTGGACGCACTGCACGAACTGGGAGCGTCCGCACAAGCGTAACCTGCCCGGGTCCCTGCTGTGCGCACTCTGACGGACAACTGGTTAACGCGACACGGCTTTCCTGCGCTTTTCCAAAGCGTTGTCCGCAAACGCAGCCTCGACCACGGTGACCGTCATGCGGCTATTCGATACCCACGCGCATCTCGATGACGAGGCGTTCGACGCGGATCGCGATCATGTCGTGGCACGCGCGGAACGCGCCGGCCTGGCCGCTCTGTTGGCCGTTGGCACGACCGCCCAATCCAGCCTGCAATGTGTAAACCTCGCCGGGCAATACCCGATTATCTCAGCTGCCGTCGGTATCCAACCGAATTACGTTGCCGAGGCAGCGGCTGGGGACTGGGACCAGGTTGTGCGTCTGGCCGAGGCAAACAAGGTGGTCGCCCTCGGTGAAACTGGGCTCGACCGCTACTGGGACTACACGCCCTTCAGCGTTCAGGAAGACTACTTTGACCGCCATTTGCGTCTCTCCCAGCAAACCAGCCTGCCGTTCATTGTGCATATGCGAGAATGTGGAGAGGATATTCTCCGCATGCTCACCGAAGCCCGGCGGCGCGGCGAGTTACAGGGAGTCATGCACTCTTTCACCGGAGATGCCGAACTGGCCAACGCCTGCCTGGAGCTGGGGCTGTACATTAGTTTTGCCGGTATGGTGACGTTCAAGAAATCAGCCGCCTTGCGAAGCGTGGCGACACAAATTCCGGCCGACCGGATTCTCATTGAAACCGACGCGCCCTATCTCTCACCCCACCCCAAACGATCCCAGCGTCCCAACGAACCTGCCTTGATCGTCCATACGTTGGCCTGTCTGGCGGCCGAACGGAACGTCCCAGAAGACACCTTTGCGGCGCAAACGTTTAACAACGGGCAACGTCTATTTTCACGGATGCCTCGGTGACGACCGCGGATCAGACCGTTGCCGACGCCTCTTTGCTGCGTGCTTTAGCGACGGGCCAGACTGGCCGGTTTCCAAACGCCACGCGCCACCAACACATCCACCAGAGACTCCGTAAAGTCAATCTGATCGGAGCGATCCAGGTGCGACAAATCAGGACATTTGAACCGTCGCCAACCAGGAATGTCCTCAAAATGAACCAGCGTCGCCCGTGAAATCCGGGCGTAGCGATCCCAGTACTCACGCCGTGGATAACAACGCTCTTCCAATTGATACAACGGAAAACTGGACGGCAAACGAATGAACACCACGTCACCTCCGCGCCGTTGAATAGTGCGCACATACGACTCCGCGATGCGTGCCTGAGCCAACCAGGCGGTGGGGGAAGCACGCTGCGTCTGGAACATCCGTTGTCCTACATCCAAACGGATCTTGCGATGCCAGGCCAGGTCGACCTGTGAGTAATCCGCCGATCTCGACCGATCAAATTGGGTGGTCAGATATTTCGGTTTGCCCGAATTCGCCAGCACCAGGTAGCGTTGCAGAGTGCCACTGAAAACACGCTTCAATCGTGACGTTACGGCGAAGTCGCGGTGAAAATGGTCGATCCATGGTTGCTGTGCATCCCAATGCGCCGGCTCGAACGCCGGCTCAAACAGAGAGCAAACGACAAGTCCGGAAAACTGACTATGCTGTGCCAGGTCGCGGAGGGTCGCCATCGGGGAAGTACCATCAATCGCCAGTTGCGTGACGTGTTTTCTGCCACGGTCAGAACACAGTGTCTCCAGTGACACACCTAACTGAATACGAGACCCGCCCAACAACACCACGGCAGATTCATCTGCCTCATCAATACGCTGCCGATGGAACGCCCAGAGGTCGCGATCGTCGATGACCGATGGCAAGTGACCCAGTAATCGCAAAACGAGTTCAGTCGCCACCAGTGACAGTAACAGGCCTCCCACAAACCAAACCGTATATCGACGTGCAATATTCATGGCAACTCGTGACGGTCGTGCGTATCGGCACACTGCCTGACAGCGATCGCAGTCGCAGCGAAACTGCCCTGGCCAGGGAACATGGCACAACACGTTAGAACGAACGGAACCAGACAAACCCGCTAGAAATGGAAATACAGAAATTCGGAATTCTCATTCAACCGCAACAAACACCAGGTCATCATCGCAACCGTCAGCACCGCGTAGGCGGGCCGTGGTCGCCAGTGCCAAACTGGATGTTCGCCGTACACAAAACGTACCGCATTGGGAACGTACAAGACCAGTGGAAACATTAACAGAATCCGCAACCACTGGGACGCGCCGATCAAGGTCGCCCCACCCAGCACCGTATCCCACCCCACGAGTGCCTGGTACATGCGACCGGCAGCCATCAGTGTGCTGGCGCGAAAGAGCACCAGCGTCATCGCAAAACTGCCAAACGTAAGTGCCCAGGCCAGAAAACCTGGCATCCGCCAGGCAAACCGGCTGCGCAGATGCAAACGCCAGTAGTGGTGCAACGACATTAGCAATCCTTGCAACGCACCAAACAGCAAAAATGTCCAACCGGCGCCGTGCCAGCAACCACACAGCGTCATCGTAATCAGCAGGTTTCGCGACGTCATGACAGGGCGGCGACGATGACTGCCACCCAGTGGCAGGAACAAGTAATCCCGCAAAAAATGAGACAAGGTGATATGCCACCGGTTCCAGAGTTCACCGATCGACTTCGCCTGATAGGGACTATCAAAATTGCGAGGCAAGCGAATCCCAAACAGAGCGGCCAAACCTAACGCCATGTCAGAATAGCCAGAAAAATCAAAGTACAGCTGGAACGTGTAAGCCAACGTTCCCCCCCAGGCATCTGCCATCGCAATCGGCTGGCCAGCGGCGACAAGGTCAAAGGCCAATGCCGACCACTCGGCCAGTTTGTCGGCAATCAGAACCTTTTTGAACAACCCTAAACTGAATAGCGTCAAACCCTGAGCCACCGACTCCCACGGCACCCTGCGCGACAAATTCTGGAACTGTGTCATCACCTGCCGATGCTGCACAATCGGTCCGGCGATCAGCTGCGGAAAAAAGGTGACAAACAGCAGGTAATGCAATACGTTTGGCGGACGAGCCTGGCCACGCTGGCAATCGACCAGGAAACCAATCTGCTGGAATGTAAAAAAAGAAATCGCCAACGGCAGCAGGACCTCGGGCAAAGAAAATTGCAGATCAAACACCTGGGCCAGGGAAGCCAGCAAGAAATGTGTGTACTTGTAATAGCCAAGTAATGCCAGGTTAAAACCAATACCAATGGCCAGCCAGTACCTCCCGCCCCGTGGCCAACGAACAATCAGGTGGCTACACCCATAATTTCCGAGCAGCGAAAGGCCGATCAGCCACAAATGATGTGGTTCCCACCAGCCATAAAACGCCAGTGAGGCCAATACCAGCCACGCCAACGCCAGCTGACGTCCGACAACACGCAACAGCGCATAAAACAGCAACACCGTTAACGGCAAATAGAAGACGAGAAACTCGTACGAATTGAAGAGCACAACCGCTCCCAGGGATTTGTCAGTTGTGGTACCAATCAGCCGCGGCCGAAGATCCTGAAACAACGACCAGTCCCACCTCACTAAGATCTGGTAACTCGGCGATGCGGCCAAACGCCAGCATAAACTCGTCAGGCTGCAGCCAGATGTTTAATCGTGCCACAACTACGCAGCGGCCTTTTCTTGCGTCTGGCGCACCAGACGCACCAGATCGGTAACTGTCTTGAGACGTTCAGGGGCTTCTTCAAAAATCGTTAGCGCGAGTTCACCTTCCAGCGCCATCAATAACTCGGAGGTGTCCAGTGAATCGCATCCGAGATCTTCCGTGAAGGAAGCTGCAAACGTAATGTCTTCAAGACAGAGATTATGTTGATGGGGGAATTTCGCGCGAACAAGATCCAGGAGCTTGTTACAATCGGGACAGCCGCAGGACGGCGTGGGGGTAGACGAGGTGGTAGTGTCACGAGATCCCGTAGTATCGGCAGGTGTACCAGCAACCGGTGTCTGACAAACCGGGCACGGAAATGGCATCGGCAGTACTTCGGACATCGTACGTACTCCACGAGACAAAAAACGACCTGGGTGATTACTGCAAACAGAGGGCTCCAAAAGGGCAACGCGCCGCGAGGCAAAACCATCGGGGCCATGGAGACACCGCCAACACCACACGCAGGCCTGCAATGGCCGCATGTATTAACGAAATCGACGAAATCTGACAAGATAAACTGGGAACCATAGACGGCCGTCAACCAAACGAGGAGAAGAAAATGGGCATGACCAACCGCCGGAACTTTCTGACAGCAGTGGCCGCTGGCAGCGCCCTATCCTGGCAGTCGGCGCAATCTGCCGAACGCCCCCCCGTCTCCAATCCTCGCGCGACCTCAGGTGACCAAATCCACGAACCGGATTGGGAAGTTCGATTCACTGTGACCGTGGGCCAGGGCCGTGGTGATCTGCAGGGTTCGGACCAGCGGGTCATCCAGGCCGCGGTCGATTATGTCGCGCGTTTGGGAGGTGGTACCGTCAAGATCCTGCCAGGCAGGTACCGCTTTCGTAACGCGGTGTATCTGGCATCTGGCGTCCGTCTCATCGGCAGTGGCGCCGAGACCGTGCTCGTGAAGCAGCCGTCAACGACCGTCCCCCTTACTGAAGATTCTGACTGGTATGACCAGGAAATCACCCTGGCGGATGCGCGGGGCCTCCAATTGGGTGATGGAATCTGTCTGCGAACCAAGAATCCCCACAACGGTGGAAGTGAAGTCCTCAAGCGAACGCTAATTGCGCGTAATGGCAATCGATTTAAACTGGACCGTGCTTTACGGAAGAATCTCTGGCTTACCGGAAAGCCAACCTGCAGCACGCTGTTTCCGCTTTTCAGTGGTGAACACATTCAGAATGTTACGATTGAAGACCTTACCTTCGACGGCAATCGCCAGAACCACGCACACCTTGACGGTAATTACGGCGGCTGTATCTGGATGCAAGACTGTAACGGTATTCAGATGCGTCGCTTGACTACACACCACAATAATGGTGACGGCATCAGCTGGCAGATCTGCCACGACGTCGTTGTGGAGGACTGTCACAGTCACGACAATGCAGACCTGGGCCTGCATCCTGGTAGCGGATCGCAACGCCCACTCATCCAAAACAATCTGCTGGAACGCAATGGGATCGGGATTTTCTGGTGCTGGGGCGTCAAACACGGGCTGGCTGAAGCAAACCGGATTTTCGACTCGCGCAATTACGGGATCTCCATCGGACACAATGACACCGACAACCGAATGAAGAACAACCGTGTCGAACGCAGTGGCAAAGTCGGTATTCTGTTTCGTGATGACTCGCGGGGGAAAGACTTCTGGCCCAACCGCAATCACCTGGAAAACAACCAGATCATCGACAGTGGCAATGGCAAGGATGGCATCGCAATCGACCTGCAAGGGAAAACCAAGGACATTGTCATCCTCGGAAATCAACTGAGTGAGACACGTAACCCAGCTGCGCGCATTGGCATCCGCATCGGTCCCAACACACAAAACATCCAGCTGATGAAAAATAAGTTTGCCGGCCTGGGCCGCGACGTGGAAGACCGGCGTGCCAGCTAGCACGTCGGCATGCCATCAAGTGCGATAACGGCTGGTGGAATTGCTGGGGGTTTCCGGCCCAGACCAAACTCCCACGCACTTCCCAGCTTGCCACGACTGCTCTTCCAGGGTCTTCCCATAACCCCAAAGCCACCGACCTTATTACGCGGATAGGTGCTGAACTCCAGTGAGCCAACTTGCCTTCTGCAGCTCTGGAAACACGATTGTCAACATCCGCAAACTTACACTAGAGTTCCCAGTGCTATTTGTCGATCGTTGTTCTGGCATTGTTCCGGAAAGCCCGTGACTGGGCTTTACCCACCAACGGGTTCTCGGCACAATACCGCACCCATTTTCCACACTTGGGGCGGCCCACTAGTGGGGCAGTTCGCTCGCCAAGATATGAACTCATTCTTCAGCAAGGGAGTGCTGGCGTGAGACGATATTTCTTCGTTGCAACTACAGTTG
>CAZITS010000255.1:377-7377 GCA_964542185.1 uncultured Pirellulaceae bacterium | reverse complement strand
GATTCGGTGGTGGGCGGTGTGATTCCAGGAAACTTCATGCCAGCCATTGAGAAAGGTTTCCGTGAGCGTTTGGTCGGTGGTGTGGTTGCCGGTTATCCCGTCGAAAACGTCTGTGTTGAAGTACATTTTGGCAAGCATCACCCAGTTGACAGTTCCGAGACCGCATTCAAGTCAGCCGGCAAGATGGTCTTCAAGCAGGTCTTTGAACAGGCTCAACCCTGCCTGCTTGAGCCAGTTGTGAAAATGGATATTACCGTGCCCGAAGACAATGTTGGGGATGTGTATAGCGATATGTCCAGTCGAGGGGGACGCGTTCAGGGTAGCGACGCGGCCGGTGGGAACTTGCAGACCGTTCATACGGAAATTCCGCTGCGCGAAGTGACCACCTACTCACGTACTCTTTCGAGTATGACGGGCGGTCAGGGAAGTTACACGATGGACTTCAGCCATTACGACGTGATGCCTCCCAATATCCAGCAGGAAATCATGTCCAAGTCGCAAGTGAAAGACGACGAGGACGAGTAGCGCTTTGCCACTGGGGAAGTGACGTGCTGTCGGGACCACCGGTGCTAGTGCGCGGATAATCTGGCGCCGACGACTAACCGCCATGCTCGCGATAAATAGCCAGTACTTGCGGCGCTGCTGCCACGTCGTTGCCTGGAGTCATTGAGCCGGACTACGCAGTGTCTGGTAGATCAGAGGTGGCGATTCTGGCTGGCATGCCTCTATGGTGATCGCAGTGCGGAGTTGCTTGCAGATGTCCGTGGGTACGCTGGACGCAAAGATCTCGAGTAGCGGTGTGCCAGGTTCGACATGATCGGACACTTTGTGGAGGATCTTCAAGCCGACCTGGTGATCGATGGCGTCTGTGGGAAGACGCCGACCTCCGCCTAATGCGATGACCGCCAGCGCCAGCGCTTCGGTGTCGATTCGAGTGATGAATCCGGCCGTCACTGCATTGACATCCGTTTTCTCTTGGGGGCTGGGAAGGTCTGCCAGATCGCCACCTTGTGCCGCCACCATTTCCGTGAATTTATCAAGCGCTGCGCCGGAGTCGAGCGCTTCTTGCAGTGCTGTTTTCGCCTGGCGTTCTGTACCAGCCTGTTCGGTCAGTAGCATCAGTTCGGTAGCCAGCGTGAGTGTCAATTCTCGCAAGTCTGACGGCCCCGCCCCACGCAAGGTGGTCAGGGCCTCTTCGACTTCAATCGCATTGCCAACCGCGGCCCCAAGGGGTTGGTTCATACTGGTGACGAAGGCGGTCGTGGCGACGCCCATTGCAGCGCTCGTTGTGACCAGACACTCCGCGAGCTCGACTGCAGCACGCTCGGTTTTCATCAGTGCCCCCGATCCGCATTTGACATCCAGTACTAGTGCGCCGAGTCCTTCGGCAAGTTTTTTGCTCAAAATGCTTGCCGTGATGAGGGCCCGGGAAGGTACTGTTCCGGTGACGTCCCGCAGCGCATAAAGCTTCTGGTCTGCAGGGGCAATTTCATGGGTAGCACCGCTGATCGCACATCCCAGCTGTTGGGTTTGTTCCTGCAGCTCGCGAGCTGTCAGGTCAGTACGAAAACCGGGAATCGATTCCAGTTTGTCGAGGGTACCGCCGGTAGGTCCCAGCCCTCTTCCAGAGATCATGGGAACGGACAGTCCGACGGATGCCAGCAAGGGTGCCAATACCAGCGAGACTTTGTCGCCGACACCACCAGTCGAATGCTTGTCGACTACCGGTCGCATTGCGTTGGCCCATTGCAGGGCGACCCCACTGTGGAGCATGTGTTGTGTCAGAGCGGTGGTCTCGGCCGTGTTCATGCCCCGCAGGCAAATGGCCATACAGAACGCGGAAGCCTGGTAATCCGGAATGGACCCGTTACTGTAACCCTCAACGAACGCGCCAATCTCGGTGTTGGTGAGAGCTTCACCATCTCGTTTACGCGCAATGAGTAATGCGGGATTCAGTGCGTTACTGGGAAGGGTCATGTTCGGTCAGTGAGGTCAGGAATCGAGACGGAGTTGCTTTTCCTCTGTGTCGCGTGGTGCGGGCTATTGTCCGGCAGGATGTTCAATCCAATCCGGAAAGCAGAGGTTGCAAAGGTGCATTGTGACACGTCGCTGGATCTGGTCCATCGCTTCCTGGGGTGAAAGGTCTTCCAATTGTTTGAGGTGCAGCTGGATTTCCTGTCGGATCGTTTCCAGCGAGGGCGATTCAGTGATTTCTGGTGGAGCGGGATCTGCGACGGCATGGATCTCGATCTGAAAGAAGTTGCCAGCACCGGGTGTCAGAGTTTTCAGGCACCGTGCACAAAGTAACAAGACCGTGTCGTCACTCATGGCAGGTTCCGCCTCCGTGCTGGCTGGCAGTCAAGGTACTCCGAAAAGAACGGTGGCGAGGTCTCTTCTCCCAAGGCGGCCTTCCATTTCTCAGACGTTCCATTCGGTCTGTTTTTGGTACGCTGCGAACGAGCCGTTTATGCGGCATCGGAGGCGCGGTCGTAGAGTCGCGTATTGCCCGACTTTCCGACTTCCCGTATTGCTCCGGCTTGCCGCAGGCAGTAGGCGATGCGCTGCGCAAGCCAACGCTGAATTTTAAGCTGTTTCGCCAGGTGTCCAGTGTGGAAGGGGGTGGGCAGGCGGATCGGTAGCAACTGCCAAAGATCTTCAGCGGCTGACAAGAGCAAATTGCGGTCGACTCGCATCAGTATACGGTCTTCGACTTCAAAGTCAGTCGTACTCCATCTGCGGCGCCGGCCGTGTCCGGGGTAACGTCTTTCTTCCACCTCGACGAGAACGACTTCAACGGTGAGTTTGGGATGCGGGAACACTTGCGTGAAGTGAACCAGTTCGTCGAAGATATCAAGCAGGCGACCTCGTTTCGGACTTTTTCTCTGGCTGACGAGGTCGCCTTGGGGGCGATCGAGTTTGATGAGCTGCTTGCTGGCGATGATCGGTTTCACCACGCGGACGGTGTGTTCTTCAATCAGATGTTTGATCTTGTCACGAATCGCGCTTAGTGACCCGTGCTGGATTTCTATGAGTTCGTCGTCTGTGACGACGTCAATGCGATAATCGCCGAGAGGGACCTCGATACGAGCATTCCCCGACGCGTAGCGTTCCTTGAGCTGGCGATGTAGAGAGGTTTCCATCCCGGGTGGGCCTGGTTGACCAGGCTGCGAGCGGACAAGAGGAGGCGGAACCACCACGCAAGTTGTCCCACCTATACCAGGATGGTCAGTTTCAACCTAGATCGAAATGCCATACCGCTTGCAGGAGGGCTCAACCGGTGCCAGCGATTTGTGGGCGTTGGGTACCGAATTGGGTTGCTTGCTGGAACGCGTAAGCTAACTGCAAAACTCCCCAGTCGTCTTGATGGCGACCGACGATCTGCAGGCCAACGGGTAGACCTGTTTCAGTGAAGCCACAGGGCACGCTAATCGCAGGCAGTCCGGTGACCGTAACGAAGTAGCAGGATTTCATCCAGTCGATGTAGGTCTGCATTTTTACGCCATCGATTTCCTCGATGTAGGGTTGCTGTAGATCAAAGGGAGGTACCTGGGTTACGGGAAAGATCATGAATTCGTGTGTTTCCATGAACTTCACGACCCGTTGGAACAGTTGCGTGCGCAGGTTTTCAGCCCGAGAGATCTGGGGTCCGGTAAGTGATTGCCCGAATTCGGCATTCCAAATGATCGTATCCTTGATTTGTTCGCGGTGCTTCTCGATCAGCGGCGTGAATTTCAGTTCAAAGGCCCAGGCTCTCAAGACTTGAAAGATCTCGTCTGCGTCGCTGAAGTCAGGCTGTCCAAGGGCGACCTGGCAACCGAGTCCCGCGAAAGTCTCGATTTGAGGCTCGAGCACTTGTGTGATTTGTTGGTCCATGGGAAGTCCACCGAAGTCCGCACTCCAGGCAATTCGCGTGTTGCGGAAGTCGCGCGCCAGTGGTTGGCGGAATCTGTCGCCCGCTGCAGGGATGGCAATTGGATCGCGTGGGTCAGGACCTGCAATAGCGCTCAGCATCAGGGCGACATCTTCGACGGTGCGTGCCATCGGTCCCTGTACAGAGATCGGAAACCAGCCCAGCTCATTGGGCCAGACGGGCACGCGCCCCGGCGATGGGCGGAAGCCGACCACGTTGCAGAATGCTGCCGGATTACGCAGGGAACCACCCGTATCACTGCCATCTGCGATCGGCAGCATACCGCAGGCGAGACTGACCGCGGCGCCACCGCTGCTGCCACCACACGTTTTTGTCAGGTCGTAGGGGTTATGGGTTTCCCCGAACACCTTGTTGAAAGTCTGCGAGCCGGCACCAAATTCAGGTGTATTGGTTTTGCCGATCGTAACTGCCCCTGCGTCTCGCAGGCGTTCAACAATCAACGCGTCTTCGTCGGGAATAAAGTCCTGATAGATAGGGGAGCCGAACGTGGTGCGAATGCCCTTGGTGACAACCAGGTCTTTGTGGGCAACAGGAAGTCCACAAAGCGGTCCCGGATCTTCACCCCGGCCGAGCTGTTCATCAATGGCCCGAGCTGCCTGTTCAGCACGATCTGGCAGCAGGGTGACAATCGCGTTGACGTGCGGGTTAACGCGTTCAATCTGCTCTAAATGGGCTTGCAGTACTTCAACGGCAGAGATTTCGCGGGCTTTGATTTTCTGGACCAGGTCAGAGGCGGTCAGAAAGCAGAGTTGAGGATCGGACATAGTTCGGAATGAAAGGCGTGATCAGGCCGTAATGGCAATTGGCGGGCGACAGAGAAGGGAATCGGGATCAACGGGTTACCAGGTAGTCACCTGTAACTACTGATAGCGCGACGCATCGCAGCCGTGTACCCGTCGCATGCGCCGACCCTCAGGTCACGCGGCCAGTTCTGGCGCGGTCGTGACAAGAGGAGGTGCGGCTCATGGAAGCGTTGCTGCCACTGTGGGCTGGCGACGCGACGATTAGAGGCTCTTGATACGGATGTTCCGGAATTGAACCGGGTCGTTGTGGCCGGCGAAACCAAAATGACCCTCGGTGAGAGTCTTGCCGGGATGACGTTTGAGTAACTCCGGGTCGTCTAATTTTCCCAGGTCCGTGTTGAGAATAACGCTACCGTTCAATTCGACTTTGATGGTCGAACCGATCACGGTCACTTCCTGGAAATTCCATTGCCCGGCGGGCTGAAGGTAGCCCTGTGCGGCGGGAACCATTCCGTAGGCAGAACCATGGAACTGGTAGGGTGCCAGTTTTCCTGGATAGCCGATATCCAGTACCTGAAGCTCCGTCATGCCCTGATACGCGGGGTTTCCGGAACCAGGATAACGAATTGCCAGCCCGTTGTTTCCGGCTGGGGGCATCTTGATTTCGAGTCGAACCACGAAGTCACCATAAATCTTCTTGGTGAACAGGTTGCCGCCTTTGCCCTTCTTGCACTGAATGGCTCCGTCGATGACTTCGTAGTTGTCGACAGCACCAGCCCAGCCACTGAAATCCTGGCCGTTGAAGATCGTTTCAAAACCGAGGTCTTTGGAGGACGCCCCCAGGATCTTGTTGGCCTCTTCTGCTCCAATCTCGCGAATGAAGACATTGCGCCAGCGAATTTCGCCGCCGTGTGTCTGCAATTGGATAGGGCCATGGTGGAAGAGAGGCCGTGAGCGGGCGTAGTAGTTTTCCAGGATTGCATTGTTGACGACGAGTTTGCCATTCAGCCAAACCCAGGTCCGAGCTCCGAGCTGCCGAATTCGAAACCGGTTCCATTGGCCCAGGGGATTGTCCGCCAGTACCAGCGGATCTTTGCCATTGGCGCCTTTGCTATTGTTCCAGAGTCCCCCCGAACCTTTGTCGGCACCGATACCGAATTTACTTTTGTCCGTGTAATCCCAGATTTGAACTTGCGGTACCCCTTTGAGGTAAATACCGCTATCGGCCTTGGGGACGGTTTTGTAGTCGATCCAGAATTCGTAACTGCTGAATTCTTCGTTGGTCGTCAAATACAACCCAGAACCGTCATTGACCAGTTCTCCATTTTCCACCGACCAGTGCTGGTTGATGTCTTTCAGACTCTCTGCCTTGTACTCGGCGAGTTCCTCTTTCGACATGGCCCAGAGTTCTTCTGGATTTTTGGTTGTCCAACCAAACCATCCTGACAGATCGCTGCCGTTGAACAACGCTCTGAAACCCTTGGGTGGCTGGTTATTTTCTTGGGCGATGGCGCAGGTGTACGTGCTGCTCAACGCGAGTACCAGGAAGAGGGGGATGCGTTGTTTCACCAGGAGTTCCTTTGTGAAGGGGGATAAGACGGTGGGCTGTGCTGAGGTGCCATCGTTGGTGTGTCATCCTAACCCTACTCCCACCTGGATTCCAGCGGGCAGCCGCGGTCCTCGCCACGTTCGTTGAGGTCGAATCCACTGTGGCTGAGACTGATTTCCGGGCGGCCCGCGCGGTACCAAACGCTGTTGGCTTGTGTGGAGTACAATGGCTGGGCTGTGAAATGGTTACAGAAAGAGATTGAGGAGCGGTCGCGTGTCTGCATTTCGAGTAACCTGCCGGCTTTGGGTATCGTGTGTCGTGTCAGTCACGACCGCTGGCCTGGCTATTTCCGCAAGTGCCGCTGCACCTCCCGCACCGACCGCGCAACAACTGCGTTTTTTTGAGACTTTAGTTCGTCCGATACTGGTTGAGCACTGCCAGGACTGCCATAGTCCCGAAGGCGAGATGCCGGCTGGCCTGCGAGTTGATTCCTTGGCTGCGTTGCTACGTGGTGGGCGTTCCGGCCCAGCAATTGCGCCGGGCCAGCCGCGCCGTAGCTTGCTGATCCTGGCGGTGGAGCATGATCCGTCTGTCAAGGCAATGCCTCCCAAAGCAAAGCTGGCTGCCCGGCAGATCGAGTCTCTGGTGCAGTGGGTCCAGATGGGGGCTCCCTGGCCACAGACTGCGGAGGAAATTCGGGTTCCCTCCAGGAAACAGGACGTAGCGGCGCTGCTGCAAGGACTCCGCCTGGAGAAGGGTTGCCGCGGACAGCACCCC
>CAZITS010000255.1:0-367 GCA_964542185.1 uncultured Pirellulaceae bacterium | reverse complement strand
CGGCAGCGCTGTGCCGCAGGGCCGCTCGACGACGCCCAGCTCTCGGCGATGGTGCTCGCGCTGGCCGAGGCCGCGCAGAGCCGCGCCGCCTCGCCCTCCGCCGACACGCCATTCGCGGTGGGCGCGCGGGCCGCTGGATACGTTCGTGTTGGCTGGGTTGGAGTCGCATGATATGCAGCCAGCACCAGCCGCCAACCGCAGAAAGCTGATTCGTCGCGCCACGTTTGACCTTCATGGTCTGCCTCCCCGGTCCGCAGCGATACATCAGTTCCTCCAGGACGTATCCCCCGATGCATGGTCTCGGCTTGTCGATCGATTGTTGGCGTCTCCTCGCTACGGTGAACGCTGGGGACGTCGCTGGCTGGAT
>CAZITS010000254.1:0-7395 GCA_964542185.1 uncultured Pirellulaceae bacterium | reverse complement strand
GCTCTCCCAATTCCACGCCACTGTGATGCACAGTCTGATCGACGTCGGCCAATTTCGACTCAACACACGGTTCCCGCGGGAACTGGCCGACCTGATTGAAAACAACCAGCCGATTGGGCAGTTAACCTCCTGACGCGCCCGGTCGATCCGCGGACTCTGCACGGTCGATTGCTCGAATCACTGCTCGCATCATTGCCCGGACCCGGGCAGAGGAACTTGGCGCGGTGTGCGCAGGTACGCTACCAGATCGAGTACCTGGGCATCGGTCAGGTTCTTCCAGAGGCCCAATGGCATCATCGAAATCGGGGCGATCTCGCGCGATTCAATGGCCGATTTGGGGATCGTCACCGGCTGGTCCTTGCCCGCCACGCGGAGTTGGATCTGCCGCTCGTTTTCACCGGCCAGAATCCCGTTGTAGACACGCCCTTCGTCCGTCAATACCACGTGCATCTTGTAGGCATCCTGGATCACGGCACTGGGAGTCAGGATGTTCCCCAACAAGTAATCGAGGTTGGTACGATTGGCGCCCGTGATGTCGGGTCCGATCTGGCCACCCTCACCGTACAACTTGTGGCACTGCAGACAGGTTTTCTGGAACACGGCCCGCCCGCGGCGAGGATCGGCCTGACCGAGCGCCTCGTCGGTCAGCAATTGCCGGTATTTCGTGACCACCGCTTGTTGATCCGCCCCCAGTTCATCGATGGGACCCCAGACTTCGACGAACGAATTCCCCACCACCCGTCGCAGCAGACGGGCGACATAAGCGGGCACATCCTGTTTGGGAACTTGTCCCCGCTGGATCGCCTGGGTCAGCTGGCGACCATACCGGCTGCGGGAGGCCATGGTGTGGATCACCTCCAGTTTTTCGGCCTGGTCGAAGCGCTCGTAACGCGCCAGCAACGTGGTACCCAGCCGCCGGTCGGCAAACGACGCCATGGCGCGAATCGCGTCGCGTCGCAAGGCGTCGTCCTCGAGGAGCGACACCAGCTCCGTACGGAGTTCCGGTCGCTTCCGCTGGCTCAGGGCGCGCAGCGCGGTACGGCGGTCCTCCAGTGGTGCCTTGCCATCACGCAAGGTGGCAAACATTTTCTCGTCCGCCACCGTGTCACCAAATTGCTGCGCCAGTTGCACTGCCAGGGCGGCCACTTCACCTTGGCGAGTCTGCAATTTGGCGTAAACCGTATTCCAGGAAGCGGGCGGCTGGAGATCAAAACGGCCCTCCATGCCATCCCGCATGCCCAGCAACAGGTCGCGCTGGACGGGTGACGTCACACCAACCGCCTGGGCCACCGCCTCGAACGCATCCGCATCGACCAGGCGGCGGGCCACAAAGCGGGCGATCTGAGGGATCCGACTGTGGCGCGCCAGGGCCAGTGCGCGGGCGGGCTCTGCCGCCACCAGAGGTTCGATGCCGAACCAGAGCATCTGCGGCAGGTTGTGGTCCTCGGCGTCTTCGGCGTGCGCCACCAGGGCGGTGGCGATCTCCCAGCGCTGCGGGTGCGCCAGGCGCTGCAGCGCGGCCGCCAGGTAGAGCCGCACCACCGCTGACGGGTCACTGACCGCCAGCTGGGCAAACCGCTGTAGCGCCGTGGGCGGAGGGTTCTGATCTTCACAGAGCAGCTGGATCGCCCAGCTGCGGATGTACTCGTCTGCATCGTCGAGGGCCGCCGTCAGCTGGGCGGCGGTCAAGCCACCCGTAATGTGCAGCGCCCACATGGCCCGCAAGCGGTGATCGGGATCGGACGGGTCCTGGAACAGGGCCCGCAGACCGGCGTGTGTCTCTCGGGCCAACTGACCGGAAGCGGCGCGGGCCTGCAACAACACGCGGGCCCGGCGGGCATGCCAGGCACTGGCGCTCCGCTGTAGCGCGACCAGCTTGTCATCCGAAAACTGAGCCAGGTCGGCGTAGCGACCGGGCCAGTTTTGCGCCGCCGAGTTCTTGGCGGCAATCCGAAAGATGCGGCCGGTGTCTTTGTTCAACACCTCGGTACCGCAAATGTCGGCATCGTGCCAATCGAGCACGTAGACCGCCCCCTCAGGTCCGATCTCCATACTGAAGCCGATCCACTGGGCGTTGTTGGCCAGCAGGAAATCCTCGCCGTGCCGGCCGACAAATCCCGACCCCTGGGGTTCCAACACATCGGTGAGCACGGCGTGTTCATGGATGTTGGCCATAAACAACTGGTGGCGATAGCGCTGGGGAAAGGCGTCGGAAAGATAGACCCGCGCACCACCATGGGCCGAACGATGGCGATGGTCCGTAATCGTCTGGATATCACGATAGACGTGCGGATTGAAATGGCGGCCACCCTGCCGCTGATAGATGCCACCGGGGATGACGTGCCAGAGATGTGGAATCACGCAGGCCGTGATGAACAACTGGCCCTTGGCGTTGTAATCGATTCCCCAGGGATTACTGAAACCGTGCGCGACCACTTCAAAGCGGTCCTTGGTGGGATGGTAGCGCCACACGCCGCCGTTGATGTCGACCGTCGCTCCGCGAAACTGAATGTCACGGGGGAACGGATCCTGGTGCCGGTAGAGGCGGCCTTTCCCCAGCGGCTTGCCGACCTGGGAAGGCGTGGCAAAGCCCTGGCAACCGTAGAGCCAGCCATCGGGGCCCCAGTGGAGACTGTTGATCGTCTCGTGCCGATCGCGAATGCCCCAGCCCGTCAAACGGACCTCGATGGCATCGGCGTCCGCCTTGTCATCTCCATCCCGATCGGGCAGAAAGAGCAGATTGGGGGGGGCACCCAGCCAGACACCACCCATCCCAACGGCCAGCGCCGAGGGAAACGGGATCCCCTCGGAGAACACCGTGCGGCGGTCGGCGGCCCCATCCCGGTCGGTATCCTCCAGGATCACGATTCGACTGTCTCCGGAGTTGGAGAAACCACGGCCTCGGCTCTCATAGTCCCGGTTCTCGGCGATCCACATCCGTCCGCGGTCATCCCAGCAGAACGCCATCGGCTGGGTCATCATCGGCTCGGCCGCCCAGACGTTGGCGGTGAACTCGGGCTGGACGGTCATCGCCTCGACCGCCTCTTGAGGTTTGAGGAACTTGGCCGATCGGCCCTCCTGCCGGGCCAGACCCCACAACGACCAGGTACCCCGCTGCCCGCTGAACCGTCCCCATTTATTGGTCAGCGCCAGGTCGTTCAACTCGCCCGTGTAGACGCGCAGCTGGTGGCGGATGGCCACCTTTTCGCCCCGGGCGATCTGCCAGTCTCCCAGCCGGGCCCGCACCGGGCCCACGCCGAACTGGCTATCCACCCGCCACGGCTGGGGAAAACCGGGGTTCTTGGAGTGGTCAAAGATGGCGATATGCGCCAGGTCGTCGCGACCTTCAATCTGCATCCCCACATCGACCCAGGGTGCCCGCTGCCCTTCGGCCCGCTGGTTCCGCTGGCGGGCCCCGTTGACCACGGCGCCACGGATCCCCGGCCGCCAGGGCATCCGCAAGAACAGCCCACCGTAATCGTACTTGCTAATGGTGATGTCGACTTTGGCTTCGCCCGTCCACTGCAAGTCGAGCACGTACTCTCGATCCTCCTCACGGACCGTCCAGATCTGCGTCTCGGTCAACACCACCTGACCCGCTGCATCGAGCAGGTCGTAGACCGTCTGCCACTGAGCCGCAGCGGTCGCGGCACCCCCCTTGCCTTGCAGCACCGTGACCGCCACCCGGCGCCAATAGTCACTGCCGGGATGATGAAAATAATCACGCCCATTGACGCGCGTGAAACCCCAGTACAAGCCCGTTTGATGAGGGTGGTGGGAGGGGCTGGATTCGGTCAGCACACCGCGGCCGTCGGGCGCCATGATCGGATGGAGATAGGGGCGAAATCCGGGTTTGGCATGCTGTCGGAGCACCAGCTGCCGGCTGCCCGCGCGGTACACGGCCAGGGTGCCTGTCTGTGGATTGTGCTCGATCCGCAAGTCGGCCAGCGCGGGACCGACACCCGCCCCCAGCGTGAGCGTCACCAGAAACAGGACGTTGGCCAGATTGGTACGCATACCCGAATCCCTTCTTCGTCTGTTTGAGATAGATCGTCCGGGGGACAGCGGCCGCCTGACGGCCCGCGTCCACTGCGTTCAGTTTCGCGGCTGGCGGGGCTGGCGTCCACCACCAACGGCTGTTTCCTGCGCAGCGCGGTGCGGAAAACACCCCTGCGGGAAGCTACCAGCTACCCGACGCGCCCCCGCCACCGGAATAGCCACCGCCCCCCGAAGTGCTACTACCGCTCCCGGATTGGTAGCTGCTACGGGAACCGGTACCGACACGACCATACCTGACACCGAACGGGACAATGACCATGATGACTGCAAGCACCCCAATCAGCCGAGCGAGGTCCCACCAGTTGTCCGTGTCTACAAAAACAACCCCAACCCCACCGCACAGCCCCCCTCCTACGCCGCATATGACCATGTAGATCCCTGCCAGGCCCGCGCCCTTTATTTCTTCGCCCGCTTTCGGCTGGTGGCAAACAAAGAGGCCAAGCCCGCCAAAAATCAGGACGTTGACAAGTAAAAGCACACCAAGAAGCAACAGCGGCCTCAGATTCCCGGTATTCCCTGACGTCGTCGTCGGCTGGGGATCTGCCAGCGTACTCAACGCGGTCACTCCGGCAACAATGCCACTGCTATAGTCCTCGCGCTTGAAGGCGGGGATGAGGTCTTGGTCCATCACCTGCTGGCAGAACGCATCCCGGCTACGTCCCCAGGCTGTACCCAATTCGATCCGTGCCCGGCGATCCCGCAAACTGACCAGCAGGAGTACGCCCCGACTTTCCTTGTTCGCTGCCACTGGAGCGGCCGCGGATGAGGCGGACGGTTTGCGCGGAGCACCGATCCGCCAGGCATTGAACCAATCGCGGGCGAGAGACTCGATGCTACCGGAGTGCCCGCAATCCGACATGCTGTGAATCGTCACGACCACGATCGGCAGCTTCGACTGCGCCCACGCGCTCTGCTGGATGAAGCGGACCTGCTCTCGATCCGCCGCGGTCAGCAGACGTGCCGTATCATGCAGCATAGCGGGACCCGCGTCCGTCTCAGGTCGCGGCGGGATCTGCGCCGCGGGTAACCCGGCCGGTAGCAGCCAGCAGAACCAGGCGATCAGTGCTTTCTTCAACATGGCCGCTATCCCTGCGCAGCGTGTGGCGGGCAAGACCGGTCAGCGCTGGGGTGTGACAATGGCCCGCAATTTCTCGATGGAGATCGCTGCCACCGTATGGCCTTGCAGGCCGCGCACCGTGGTAGCCCGGGTCAGTGAATTGTAGACGGCCTCCTCGACACTCTCCACAACCGCCAGGAACAGGGGACTGGTGCGGGCGTTCTCCAGCCGCTCGATCTTGCGGGTCGCGGTCGGCGGCCGGGCGGCCACGCGACCGCCCGTGGAAAAGGCGATCACGAAATCGCCCGATCCATTGCTCATGAAGGAACCGGTCCGGGCCAGGCCCAGCACGGCGCGGCGGGCCAGTCTTTCCAGGTTGCGGGCACCCAGCGGGGCATCGGTGGCCACCACGATCATCACCGAACCCTCCTCATTCCGGGTCGGGAGCACCGGTTCCTGTTTCGGCTGGAGTACCTCCTGGAGGATTTCACGGTACACATGCCGTCCCAGCCGCTCACCGACGCGATGGCCATCCACCGTCAGCACGCCGCCATAATTGGTCTGTACCAGCACACCCACCGTGTACCCGCCCAGCGCCGCCGGCAAGGTGCGCGAAGACGTCCCGATGCCCCCCTTGAAGCCGAGGCAGCGCGTCCCCACGCCGGCACCCACACTCCCTTCGCGCACCGGGCCACCGCGGGCGGCGGCAATCGCCGCGTACACGTCTTTGTGTGTGACGTGCATGCCGCGAATGTCATTCAAGTAACCGTCGTTGGTCTCGCCCACGACCGCGTTGACCGATCGCACCTGGTCGTTTCCAGGTTGGTCCAATGTCCAGCGGACGACCGCCTCCACCGCGCGACCCACCGACAGCGTATTGGTAAGGACAATCGGGGTCTCGAGATTCCCCAGCTCCCGTACCTGCAAGAATCCGGCCGCCTTGCCAAAACCATTGCCCACGTAAACTGCCGCCGGTACTTTCTGTTGAAAAAGATTGCCATCGTGCGCCAAGATGGCGGTCACCCCGGTGCGCACGTGCGCGCCCCGGATCACCGACTGATGGCCCACGCGGACCCCGGCTACATCGGTAATCGCGTTCTCTTTCCCCGGCGAGAGGATACCGGGCGAGACACCCAGGTCACGAATCCGCGGTCGCGGCTGGGCCGCGACCCGATCGAATCCGAGCACGAGTACCCACAAAAGACTACAGGCCCAGAGCGCTTGGTTCTTCATGCGGCCATTTTATCCCGCCCACACCATTTCACCACCAAGTCGGCAGCGGATCGCTGGCGCTGCGGTTGCCAGGACAGACGCTGGTGCGCCCTGCCCTCCCCCCAGACCGTACAGCCGCGCTGATTGGAACGTAGATCGGTAGCCGTCGCAGGGGACAGGCAAGCTGTGCGTCCGGTCGCTGTTTTTTTGCGGTCCGCTGCAGTGGCCGGCCGATGTAGACCAAGCGCACAGGAAGCGCACTCCCTTCCACACCAGGCTACGGAGAGCAAAACCATCCTGTGAGAGTCGTGCCATGCCTGGTCCCGCACGCGTGCTGGTGGTGTTGCTGACAAGTCACCTGCTGACTGACGCCGGATCTACTCTGGCCCAGTCCCAAAAGACTGGGGCCCAGACGGTCGAACCGGCCGAGTTCGTGACGGTCACCTTCGAGGACGGCAACGCAGAGGCGGCCGTCGAAGTGCCCCAGCCGATTGCCGACGACGCGATTCCCGAGACCCGTCGGTGGGGAAAACTACTGGCCAGGAAAACGCCCCGGCTGCAGCCGCTGCGGCGACTGAAAGAGCAAGCAGGCACCTTCTGGGATACGCCTTTCATCTGGCAGCCGTTTATTGAAGGCAACTTCCGCGGCGGTGGCACGGTGGAACGGGGTGAACTGGACGTCTTTCTGCCCCTTACCTGGAGCGACGACAGCCTGCTGTTTGCCGATGTGCGGGGGAGCCTGGGAGACACGGGCAACCACGAAGGCAACTGGGCGCTGGCCTGGCGGCGGATTACCGCCGAGAACCGCATCGTCGGACTGTGGGGTAGCTACGACCTGCGCGAATCGCCCACCGGCAACCATTTCGACCAGGCCGCCTTTGGCCTGGAGATCCTGAGTGTGGAGAAAGAGTTCCGTATCAACGGCTATGTGCCCAGTGACCTGACACCCAAACATTTGGCGGGTGGTCCGGCCACAGCGGTGATCAGTGGCAACAATCTGGTGGTTCGCTCCGACGGGGAGGCCGCCTACTGGGGGATGGATGCCGAGTTCGGCAAGTTACTCTGGT
>CAZITS010000253.1:0-7434 GCA_964542185.1 uncultured Pirellulaceae bacterium | reverse complement strand
CGCACACGCCAGCAGTCCCGCACGAATCATCAATGTAGCGGGGGACGAGATCATTCGAGTTCGAGACGCTGCCGACATTTTCGCGCGTCACTTTTCTACGTCTGCAGTGGTCACCGGAAGCGAATCGGACCAGGCATTTCTCAATAACGCGACCGGCGCCTACGCGCTGCTAGGGCCACCAGAACATTCCGCGCGAAAGATGATCGATTGGACCGCGTCCTGGATAGCGCGGGGAGGAGAAAATGCAGACAAACCAACCCATTTTCAAGTACTGAACGGGCAATACTAGAAATTGCGTTTCCAGCATTTGCTCACCTGAGCAGGTATTTCGAGAGGCCATCAACTGTAATCTCCTGACGTAGTAGTCCCCACGACATCCGTCAGCTTCCACACCGACAACTCCCATCCCAGCAGCGATAAACAAATGCCCCGCCCTGTCCTGCAAATCACAACGGCGATTTTCTGGTGGTGCGGTTGGAATAGCGTCTACTGCCAGGACACGCCACAACGGCTACAACCTCTGTTCCGTGCGGTGGCTTACCTGCAAGATGAAGTTCAACAGTGGCCCGAACAGCACCACTGTTACTCGTGTCACAATAATGGGGACGCGGCACGCGCCCTGTTTGCCGCTCACTCCGCTGGCATCACAGTCCCGTCAAAAGCGATAAGCCGGACAAGCAACTGGCTCACAAAGCCGGGAAGTTGGAAAGACAACGGCGGTGATCAACGATTTAGTGACCAAAGACTGGCGCAATTCCAGTTTTCTCTGGCCCTGGCAGCGGCGCATCGTGCCGAACTACTTTCAGATTCCCAGCCCTTGCAGCAAGCCGCCAAGGCAACAGCCCGGCAACAACAAGCGGATGGATCCTGGGAACTCGACACTGGAGGGATCGTCGCTTCACCAATCACGTATGGTCGCTATTTGGGAACCGCTTTGGGAAAAGATTTACTCCAACAAGTCGATCCAAAGACCTTTTCGCTTCACATCACCAGAGCAGAAAATTGGCTACGTCAGTCCAGGCCTCACGCCATCCCGGATCTTTCTGGATTAATGATTGGACTTGCCAAATCCCAGGATGCCGCCGCGCTCAAACAACTTGACCGGTGTCAGCAACTGCTTCGTTCTGCGCAGGCCCCTGCTGGTGGCTGGGGCCCATTTGCTACTCACCCCGCAGAGCCTTACGATACGGCGGTTGTGCTGATCGCCCTGGTGCAACAGAAACCCAACAAGTCCTATCAGTCACTACTCCGAGCAGGCCGATCCTGGCTGATCAAACAACAACTTGAAGACGGTAGCTGGGCTGAGACAACGCGACCGGCAAACTCGGAAAGTTACGCCCACCGGATTTCGACGACGGCATGGGCGACACTAGCGTTGATCGCCACACAAGACCTACTGGACAGCAAATAACTGGTACCTTTTGGGAGATCGAATAATGCAAACTGGCACCTCGCGTATTTTGTGTGTTCTGCTTTCTGGTTGCGCACTCGTTGCAATGCTGAATGAACCCGTGGAAGCACAACGTAATATGACCAAAGCAGATGTGGACAAATTAGTCGTGGAACTATCGAACTGGGGCCGGTGGGGAAAAGACGACCAGCTAGGCACGCTCAATCTGATTACCGCCGACAAACGAAAAGCATCTGCGAAAATGGTCCAGCTGGGGCTTTCTGTATCCCTCGCCAGAGAGGCGGAAGAAGTCGAGGCGGCGGACAATCCCAGTCCCTTTGAGCAAAAAATGCTCCCAATCGTGAACAATACGTGGGCGGTCGACCAGTATCGGGTGGACTATCACGGTTACGCCCACACGCACATGGATTCTCTCTGTCACCTGTTTTTCCGTGGCAAGATGTACAATGGATTCTCTCGTGACGAAGTCACTGCAAGCGGCGCGAATCGACTGAGCATTGAAAACATCAAGGGCGGCATCTTTACTCGGGGAATTCTTATCGATATTCCCCATCTGCGAGGCGTCAAATACCTCGAACCAGGATCCCCCATCTACCCCGAAGAGCTGGACGCCTGGGAAAATCGAGCAGGACTGAAGGTCGGCCCTGGTGACGTCGTTTTTATTCGCACGGGGCGCTGGGCGAGACGTGCCGAGAAAGGCCCGTGGGATATCGAACAAGGCCTGGCGGGCCTCCATGGATCGTGTGCCAGGTGGTTACGCAATCGTGACATCGCAATGCTGGGAAGCGACTCCGCCAGTGATGTCATCCCATCGCAGATCCCCGAAGTGTCCCATCCAATCCACCTGCTAACTTTGCATGCCATGGGAGTGCACATTTTCGATAACTGCGACCTTGAGGCCGTCGCCAAGACCAGCGCAAAACTCAAACGTTGGGACTTCCTGCTGACAGCAGCTCCCATCCCTGTCACCGGCGGCACGGGTTCACCGCTGAACCCAATCGCAACGTTTTGAAGCTCTCGGGTTCCCCGTATATTCCCATCACACGCATCCCGCACAACTTGTGACAGGGCCCTGAAACACGCATGCGTGTCGTGCGGATGACAGGTCCGGTGATTACCCCGTTCTGCAAGTTGCTTGTCTCTGCGCTGCGCCGCTACTTTTTGTCGCTGAGTCGCATTGCAGGGCAGGCTAGTTTGTTCTCTGGCCGAGTCCTATACTCCTGGAATGTCTTCTAACTGGCGTCACCTGTATCCCTTTGCATCGCACACAATCCGCTGCCAAAGCTGGCGGTATCACTACGTCGACGAAGGAAATGGCCCTCCCCTGCTGATGGTCCATGGAAACCCGACATGGTCGTTTTACTGGCGAAACCTGATCGCTGCGTGGCGCGATCAACATCGGACCATCGCAGTCGATCATCTCGGCTGTGGTCTGAGCGATAAACCCCAGTCCTACCCCTACTCGCTGGAGACGCATACGGCCAACCTGGTGCAGTTAATTGATGAGCTGGACCTCAGGGACATTACCCTCCTGGCACACGATTGGGGAGGGGCCATTGGCCTGGGAGCAGCCGTTGCTCGTCCCGAGCGATTTCGTCGATTCGTCCTGTTCAATACAGCCGCCTTTACTCCTCCGTACATTCCCTGGCGAATTCGAGCTTGTCGGTTACCGGTCATCGGCACATGGGCGATCCGTCGCCTGAATCTATTTGCCCGTGCGGCGATCTCTATGGCGGTCGAAAAACCGCTCGCTCCCAATGTCAAGGCCGGGCTTCTGGCTCCCTATGATTCCTGGGATTCCCGCATCGCGATCCAACAATTCGTCGCTGACATTCCAGGGTCCCGGCATCACCCAACGTGGCGTACTCTGGAAAAACTGGAACAAAGCCTGGCAACGTTGAGTGGTCACCCAATGCAGATTATCTGGGGAAAACACGATTGGTGCTTTCGGATGGAATGCCTGGAACGCCTGCGAGACCATTTTCCGTCCGCGCAGGTTGATGTTCTGGATGACGCGGGGCACTATGTGGTCGAGGACGCCCATCCATCCATCATCTCGACGGTCGACGATTTTCTACGGCAAGCCACTCCCTGACCACCTCACAAAATAACCATTCCGCTGGACTCACTGTCATATCCGGTTTGCCCTGCCGCCTTTCATCGGCTGGTGCTGCAGCACTATGAACGCTGAAACCTCATCCACCCCGCCATTCCCGCAACCCGCTCTCTCCGTTGGGCAAAGCACTACTTTGGCCTGCCTGCTGGAAATCAGCGCACCCAAGCCGGGCAACGTCCATCGCGGCGCCGATTTTGAAGACGCGGGGTTCGTCGATTTCGCAGCCAGCGCGGTTGCCATCGGACCCGTTATGGATCTCGCGCACAAGGTCGGTGTCGGACCAACGGTCTTGGCGGCTATCAAGGCCACGCGTACGGTCACAAGCACCAATACAAACCTCGGCACGGTATTGCTATTGGCACCATTAGCTGCCATCGGTTCAACAAAACCCACCTCCCAAAGCGTGGCGACAGTACTTGGCAATTTGAACGCAGGGGATGCGCGTGACGTCTATCAAGCCATCCAGTTGGCGCAAGCTGGTGGATTGGGGAAAGTTGCCCGGTTAGACGTACACGACGACCCGCCAGAAAATCTCTTGCAAGCGATGGCAGCAGCAGCGGACCGTGACCTCATCGCGCGGCAGTACATAAACGGGTTACAGGAGGTCTTTGAACTGGTCGTACCAGCACTCCTCGAGGGAATACAATCAGGCTGGACGTTGAATACCTCAATCATCCACACACAACTACTCATCATGAGCCGTCATAGTGACAGTCTGGTGTTGCGAAAATGCGGACCAGCGATCGCCAACCAGCTGGCCGCGCGCGCTGGTGCAATACTGGAACGCGCGGACCCGAATTCCTCCGCTTACATTCAGGATCTTGCTGAACTGGATTTCTGGATGCGGAGCGACGGCCACCGGCGCAACCCTGGTACAACTGCAGACCTGATTGCAACAGGATTGTTTGTATTGATTCGTGACGGCCGTTTGCGAGCCCCTTTTAGGTAATGTCATCCAGACACCTGATTCCCTATCCCACCAGGTATTACAGCAGTCTTTCCGATGACCTACTCCGCCACACCAACGTTTCAGGAAACTCTTCCACCTGTACGGCACCTGTCCATGGCCAGCACACGCAGCTTGCAGCTGGGAATCGTTTGTCTGCTTACGGCCACCCTCTCCGCGACCCTACCGGCACAATCTGAATACGAAGAACTGTTCTTCAAATACGGCGTCTTCTCCAACACGGTACTACTGCGCAGTCAGCCGACGATTGCTGAATTCCGCGAAGAAATTGCTCGCGCTGACATCGTCCTGCGTGGCCGTATCGAGAAAGTGCTCCGCCGAGCCGACGGGCCGTATGGTGATCAAGATGTCCTGATTAGGGTCGACCGAGTCTACCAAGGGAAACTCAAATACGATCCACCCTGCGTACGAATTGAGGCCTACAACGGTGGCGTCGGAGACCGCTACGTACCTGGATTAGGGCAGTTACCCGGCGAGGGAAGTAACGTGTTGTTGCCAATCTCAATCATCCATCCTCACGTCGGCAGTCGCCCACCCCACGACCAGGACTTCCACTACGTCGCTCCGTTCTTCTATACCATCGATGAGGAACAGCGTCTGGAAACGCTCTGGAGATTGCCGCCCGAATGGAAAGAACGGAACACCCTCTCCCACGTGGAAAAGCTGATTGAACAAGTCCAGGAACAAGTACAGCCACGACCGCGATTCAAAACCGCTGAAGTCCTGATGGAGGACAATTTCGATGATGGCTCGGTGGCTGGCTGGACGTTCCTGCAAGGCGCACAGACACAACGACTCACGGCACCACTGGCGGGTGATTCTCTGACCCGTTCAATGGTCTACCGTTACGGTGCCGAAAGCTGGGCAGCGCCCCAGTTCCTGCTCGAAGGTTTCCGACGCGGCCTCCCACAATCCGTACCAATTCCCAAAGACAGTCGGACTGGACTGTTTCGACGCCCCTGCCGAGACGGCACCCTGATCGAATTTGGCGCGATCGACGGGCGATTGCGTTTACGCGGTGCTTCTCTGTACCGACAACATTTGACGGCCGTCGCCGGTGACCCTTCCTGGACAAACTACCAGCTGGACGTCGACATGTGGACGTTTACTGACCCGACACGCCCACGTCCCAACTATTTAAAATTTGGGCCGTATGGACGAGTTCAAGTCCCACATTTCCCGGAAACCCGCGGTGAACACTCATTTATCGCAGCCGAAGTGGGTACGTACGGAAACTACGACGTCGCGGAGGGACTCAGTGTTGCTGGACAGGCCCTTCAGCTACGGTGTAAATATCCCGAGCCGCCCTTTATTTCACGAGAACGTAGCCGGCTGCTCCATCTGACGAAAATCTTGCAGTGGCAACCCTGGCCGGTTAAGGACAACGATCCACTGCATGTCACGATCCGTTTTTTTCAGCGTTATGTCGAAGCCGAGGTCAACGGTCACAAACTACTGCAAAGCTGGATTCCAGAGGATCATCCCGGCGCGCACCGCGGCCGCGTTGGACTGTGGACGTTTGAAACCTGGGCCGAGTTTGACAACTTCAAAGTAACGCGTCTGGTAGCAGCGCCCTGACACAGCTCGACCACCAGCGGCACAGGCAGCAGCGTTACTCACGCCGGTCCAACTGCTCGCTCTTGCGAATCGCCTGGACAAATCGCAGTCCGAGCAGCGAACTGATTCCGCACGCCAACAGCCCGAGTAAGGAGATCTTGTGTAATCCCCAAAAGCTCGTTGTCGGAAAGAGTACCGGAGTTACCTCGTGACTCAGCATCAATGCCCCCCCCAGGAACAGTGAGCTGGCGAGCATTCCCAACACTAAACGGTTCACTGACGGACCCAGTCCACGATGGTCCAGGTGGACATCAAACTTCCCTGATTGAACTTGCTCAAGGATGTCTAAAATGCGGCCTGGAAGCACTTCCGCCAGATGCTCTACCTCCATGTAGAGACGGCGCATCTTCTGCATTTGACGCGCGGGAGACATCCGCCGCAGAAGCATTTTTCGGTGAAATGGCTTCATCATTTCCATGATGCTGAATTCAGGATGGAGCAGGTCAGTTGAGCCCTCCAGCGTAACGAGCGTCTTGATCAACAAGGCCATTTGAGCTGGCAACGTCACCTGGTGGCGATGTACGATTTCCATCATCTCACCCAGGGCACCTCCCAAATCAAACTGATCCAACGATTGCGCCGCGTAGTGATCGACAAAATCAGACATATCACTCGCGAGCGCAGCGTCATCCAAATGTGCGGGCATGGCGCCGACGCGCCGGATGATTGAAGTCAACATCATCACATCGCGTTCCACAAGCGCCATGAGCATCGATTCGATTTCCTCGCGCAACCGCTCATCAAGGCGACCAACCATACCGAAATCAAGCAAGCCTAGAACATTATCGGGAAGCAGCAGCAGATTCCCGGGGTGGGGATCTGCGTGGTACAACCCGTGCGTAAATATCATCTCCAGATAGAGTTCGGCACCACTGCGGGCAATCTGTCTGACGTCAAACCGAGTGCCATCGAGGGCCTCTTCGGAATCCAGCTTGACCCCCTCAAGCCGCTCCATCGTGAGGATCCGCGACGTACAAAACTCGGTGAAAGGCTGAGGAATTTGAATCCTGTCATCCTTCCGGAACAACTCACCAAACTGGTGCAAATTGCGTTCCTCGCGTCCGAAATCAAGTTCACGCAGAAGACCACGCGACAATTCAGCCACCGTGGCCGAGGGTCGATAAGGTTTGAATTCGTCGATTTGTTCCGCCAGCGACGCCAGTCCGCTTAAGACTTCAAGATCGTCACGTATGATTGATTCAATCGAGGCATGACGCACCTTGACAACGACATCGGTTCCGTCGTCCAGCCGTGCTCGATGCACCTGGCCAATCGACGCCGATGCCAATGGCACGTCATCAAACTCAGAAAACAACTCTTCGA
>CAZITS010000252.1:0-7450 GCA_964542185.1 uncultured Pirellulaceae bacterium | reverse complement strand
TCCACAGCGGCCTGAGCAACCTGATAAGCAACCGCTGGAGGTTTTTGCTCTTTTTGCCGCGTGGCAAGCTGGACCTGAGAGGCCGCCAGCCGCTCTGCCAACTTAGGCGGATTTGAACTCAGCTCACCGAGCTGCTTCCCGTCCGCTCCATTCCAGACACGGATATTGCCCAACCAGTCTCCGGCAATACATCGATTGGTCTCGTCGCAGTACGTCACCTCGAGCGCCAGTTCGCCAAATGCAGCAAAAGCTCGTTGCTGCCCGCCGTTCTGATCCCACAACTTGGTGACACGATCGCGGCCACATGATACTAGCCGACCATCACGTAGAAACTCGACCGAAGCCGCACCGCCACCATGCGCACCCCAACTTTTTATCTGTCCGCCGTTCTCCATTTCCCAAAGCCGCACGGTCGAGTCCACACTGGACGAAGCGAGCACATTGGAGTCAGACCGCCAAGAGACATCCGTAACTCCACTACCATGCCCTTTGAGTGTGAGATACTCTCGCCCCGTCCAAGCCTCCCACACGAACAACCCGCCATTCCGGTCACCCGATGCCAGCAAAACGCTATCGGGGCTGAACTCAAGCGAATAAATCCAGTTTGTATGCTTGCGAAGCTCATGCAGGAGGCGTCCTGATTCGGTGGAATAGATCCGGACAACACGTTGCGGCCCCCCCAAGGCAATCAGCGTCTGGTCAGAACTGATATCAGCGGCCAGCACAGCATCGAGCTCATCACCTACTTCGATCACACGTTCACCAGTCGTAATATCCCACACCACGACCTTGCCTGTAGCGCCGCCGCGACCACCACCAGCAAGTAATAGTTGTCCATTGCGACTGAATTTGAGAACTTGCGGTATCCCTTCGGGAAACGGCAATACGCCAACCAGCTGCAACTCCTTGGTGTCGTACAGAAAAATCTGCTTCTGTCCAGCAACTGCCGCCAGCGGTGACCATGGACTTGTTGCCAGCGCACTTACTGCCGTATTCGCAGTCGTGCGCGTCAACGGCTCAAGGCTCAATCGCGCCGGCATCGGTGACACCGCAGGACGCTCGGTAGGGGCAGTCATGAGTGCCAGATTGAATTTCTTTTTCTTGGAAGCCAGTGCTTTGCTACCCTTGTTTTCCAGCACGCCCCCATCAATCCACTTGCGAATCGTCTCCACCATTTCATCGGGCAGTTTTGGCGAGTCTGGAGGCATATACGGCTCTTCAGCGTGCGAAACCAGCCCATACAAATAACTGCTTCCAGAATCACCCGGTTCGATCACCGTCCCTGATGCCCCGCCCTGCATCAGATTGGTGTAATTCGTCACATCCAGGTCCGCTGACTTTTTGTCCGGATTGTGGCAGCTAAAGCACTTCTGCCTCAGGATCGGCTTGACGTGGTCATCGTAGGTGATCTTGGGCGGTTTTTTCTTGGGCTGTGCGACCGCGACACCACCCCCACCTGTGGCCAAGCCAAAAAGACAAGCTGCAACCATCCAATAACGCTGATCCATGATCTCCTCCACCTCTCTGGGCAGCCCTCTAACTGGGCTCAGACCACACGACGAACTGGGCAACATGACTACTCTCGCGCCGCAGTCCCTGTCTCCACGATAGTTGACAGAGCCCTGACGTCCAGACGCGAGTTTCCGCAACCACAAACGGATTAGTGATTAAAGACAAACTCACGGGAGTTCAACAGAGCCCAGAAGACATCTTCCAGCACCTGTTTCTTGTCTTCGCCTTCGGCGAGAACAGCATTCAAGCCGTTCCGCTCCTCCTCCGTCGGGCGTCGCGTCAAGCAACGAATATACAGCTCTTCCACAATTTGCTCGGGAGCGACCTTCTCTTCCAGACGTTTACCGATCAGATTGCCCTGGCCCACCTTGCTCTGCAACGTGTCACCATTGATCAGGTGGAGTGCCTGTGACAAATTCGGCTCGATCTTCACTTCGCAGGCACAGACGGTCGCGCGACTCGCCCGGCCAAAAGTAGTAAGAAAGTACGTGCTAGTATTGCCATTGGCAATCTGAACTGCCCGGGCACCCACCGGTAACCCAGAAAACTTGTTCTTGGTACCAGTCACCTGGCTGATCAAGTCGAGCAGGATTTCAGCACGGACACGACGCAAATACGCGTGTGAAAAGTTCTTCGTGTCCGTTGCATTCGATTCGTTTGTGGCGGTACTGAATTGATAAGTCCGAGACGTGCAGATATCACGAACGAGTTTCTTGAAGTCGTACTTGTATTCCGTGAATTTCTGCGCCAGAGTGTCGAGCAGTTCGGCGTTCACCGGCGGGTTACTAACGCGAACGTCATCCACCTCATTAATTATCCCCTTGCCGAAGAAGTGGTTCCAGACAATGTTCGCCAGATTCTTGGCGAAGTAAGGATTCTCGGAAGAAGCCAGCCAGTTGGCCATGACAACGCGACGGTCTTTACCTTTGACGTCGGCCACACCGCCACCCAGGAACTTCGGTGCCATCACTCGGCCGCCGACGGGATGTTTTACCTCACCACCACCGCTATTGAAGATGATTCGCTCACGAGGATCTTCTCCCCCTTTACGGCCAATCTGAGAAAAGAACGCGGCGAAGCTGTAGTAGTCATCCATCGTCCAACGGTCCAACGGGTGATTGTGGCACTGGGCGCACTGAATACGCATACCCATAAATACCTGGGCCACGTTCTCGGCGACTTTCTTCGGATCACCTTCCATCTGATAGTAATTGGTGGCGGCATTTTCAAACGTTCCACCACTAGCACCCAGTAATTCCTGGACCATCTGATCCATCGGCATATTGCTGGCAATGCGTTCCTGAATCCAGTTGTAATAGCGGAGCATTGGCTTGTAGGCGATCTGCTGGGTCGTGCGAACTTGCAACAACTCGGCCCATTTCATCACCCAAATCTCAACAAACTCCTTGCGTCCCAGCAAAGCATCCACCAACTTCTCACGCTTCTTCGGATCGCTGTCGTTGACGTAAGCATTAAACTCTTCGACCGTCGGCAACACTCCAACAACGTCGAGATACACACGGCGCATGAATTCTTCATCCGTGCAGACTTCCGAAGGCTGTATCCGCAGCTTCTTGAACTTCCGATACATCAAGTCGTCAACAAAGCTATTGGAAGGAACCTCGTTCCACGAGAACTTGAACCCTTTCGGCAGTACGATGAAATGAGTCCCGACCGTATGCGTCTCAAAACGCGCCATGATGAACGCCTCACCCCGTTTGGAAGCGGTCACGACACCGTTTTGCTCGATGGGCGCCGAGTTATCGTTGTTTGACAGGAAATACGCCTGGGAAGTCACATCGCGGTCGGTGCCATCTGAGTACTTCGCACGCACACTGATTTGCTGTGTCGCCCCTTCACCATCGAGCACTGCGCCCTTGGGATAGATTTCCACAGAGACGACGGTAGGCACTTTGGCCGGATCCGGGTCATTGGGGGCACCGGCAACCAGCCAACGTTCCATTGTGCGGGCCATCTCGCTGTCGATGTCAAATCGCTTTCCACCGGTATGCGGAACCGCACCCGTCGCCTTTTCCATCACCAGGCTCTCGCGTGGCACCGCCAGGTTAATACGGCGGCCACTCAATTCGTGAGTCATGCGATAATGGTCGCCTTGAGGGTCAAACCCAAACAACGAGAGCCGAAATCCATCCTTGCCACTAGCTGCACCGTGACAGCTTCCCGTGTTGCAGTTTGCCTTCATAAAGACGGGCATGACATCGAGCATAAAACTGATGGGCACGTCTTCCTTAGCGCGTTCGACCTTCACCGGCACAGCCAACTGATGCCCGGCATACGTGACCGTGAGCTGTCCCTCACCATCCTGCGACGGGTAGAGAACATTCTTCTCAAGCCGCGCCAAACCAGCATCGGCCAGCGCAAACTGTGCTTTGTCGGTAACATCGCGCGTAATACCGTCGGGGTAGATTGCCTGCACAATCAAGCCCTGCCGGTCACGCACCGTACTGAGATGAACATCCGCGGGATAAACCTTGATCTCAGCCGGAGCCACCTGCGGCGTTTTTGATTCCTCGGCAGTGACCGGAATCGCCCAAGTGAGAAGTGCCGCGGCAACGGTAAGAAACACCTGCGTACGCATAGGAGTCATCCCTCTTCTGTGACCGAATTCGGTGTATGTCCAAATGAGCGAATTAAGTTCCGGGTATCCAAACGGCAGAAACTTTGCCTGCTATTCGCCGCCCTCCTGGGCGGCCTTCGCTTTCTCTTCCTGTCGTTTCTTGGCAGCCAACCGGAGCTTCTGCAAACGCGTCAGCGGCTTCGGAGGCTTCTTTGGCTTGGGTTTTGGCTTCGCCTCTGGCTTTTTCTCAGCAGCCTTGGGCTTGGGCATTGGCTTGGGAGCATCCGGTGGCGGCGGCAAAGGCTTGTCGATTTGCAGCTGAACTCCACCCGCCCGACTCACGATCGGCTCACCGTTCTTGGTAATCGTGACCTGGCAGATCAAGTTATGCTTTCCAACCGGACTGGCCGGGTCTGTCTTCAGGGTGAAGACCAGCTCTTTCGTATCTTTGGTAAACTTCATCGGTGTCGTCGTCACCTTGGGAGGAATTCCCAACAGCTGCGCGGTTGCCTCACCCTCAAAAGGCGTGGTGTGATTCAGCTTGCACAGAATCTGTGCTTCCTGCCCCTGCTCGCAGGCCGGTCTTTGCATTTCGAAACGCACGAACGCGTCGGCAATCTCCAAATCTGCCAGCTGTGACGAGCCCCACATACCTCCAGACGAACCCAGGGCAAAGACTTTCCATTTCTTGATCTGGGCACCACCATTCGCATTGATCGGATAATTCACTTCCGTCTTGCCCTTGGCAATATTGACGGAACTTGCCGCACCGAGTCCCGGTGGGCGGAACGGAAACTGCACATTGATGCCTTCATCCCAGCCCTCTTTCTTGGTGGCCACGATCTTCAACTGCATCGATCCGTCTCGAACAACAGGCACCTTGGGAACCACAATGTCAATCTTGAAAGGCAACTCCTCAACTACCGCCACGGCTAACTGCTTGACAGATTTCCAACGGTAACGCGACTGGCCAGGGGCTGCGATGATGTAGTCTGCAGTGTTGCCAAAACTACCACGAATACCTTCGTTCTCGACGTGCCGCGCGGTGAAGTTCAACAACTTGCCAGACAGCGGAGCATCGGCCGCCGCCTCAAATACCACCGGCATCGTATTCATGTTGGAAGGCATATTGTCGCAGAGCATTTTCAAGCCAGCCGGCAAATCTTTGCCTTCGAGGACCAACTCACCGCCGAAGTTACCGCGCCCTGCGTTGATCAGTGTGGCAAAACGGCCGCCGCGGGGCACGTAAATCTGCTGGCGATATTGTCCATATCGTTCGACACGCGGAATGGACAACGAGAGACTCGGTTTAATTGCCTGGAACTCGATACGATAAACCAGATCCGGACCACCGCGTCCCAGATGATCGGTTACTCGAATGATGTATTCACCGTCCGCCGGCACATTAAAGCGGAAGTAACTGTCGGGGCCACGCGAGTCATCATTGCCGGCGATTCCGCCGCCATCGGCCTTGTAGAGGTTCATTACAGGATCCAGCCCTGAACGAATACGCCGCGCGTAACACTCAACTTCAAACTGCTGCCCCTTCTTCGCGCTGAACCGGAAAAAATCGACATCCTTCGGCTCTTGGATGATGCCGTTGAAAGCCAAAGGCAATTCTACGGGCGAAGCTTTCGCCATCTCATTATTCGGCTCTACTTCAAACGCGTTGCCATGCTCAAACAAACGGAAATTATTGGGCGTGGGAGCAATGCCACCATCGTCTTTCGCAAACACTCCAAAATCGGTGACTTCCTCGGCAGGAAGCGCAAACTTCTGCATAAGTTCACCAGAGGGCAATCCCAGAAACTTGACCTCAACCTCCTCACCTTTCTTGCCGCCAGCCGGATAGGCAGCGGTGGGCCGTGGAAATGTCCCCACATGGAGACGATAATTATTTCCGTTGGCATAAGCGCTTTCACGGACTTCAATGAAGTACTTGCCATCTTCCGGAGCAACAATCGACGCATACGCATCCTGGAGTGCCAGTGGCGTATCATCATTGGCGGAAAGTTCGAACCGCTCACTATTGAGAATCGCCACATAGGGATCAAACAAAGCCGTACTCAAACGCATGGCGACGATTTCGGCCGAAATACGCTGTCCCTTCTTGGCTTCGACAACGTAGTAATCGACATCTTCATTGCCCACATTCCCGTTAACGACCTTGTTCAATTCAATCGCCTGCGGTGTAGCAAACTCGCTATTGGGTTCCTTTTCTTCGATAACGGCCAGATCCTCGACCCAGAAAGTTCGATAATCCGAGAGACCGCTTTTCGTGCGCACCTGAGCGACATGTTCACCAAGCCGCACATCGGGAGCGACCTTCATGGTGACTTTGACGTTACCGCCAGCCGGCTCGAGCTTGGTAACTTCAAACCCTTTATTTTCATAAAAGAAGATCTGTTCAGCATCTGCCAGATTAGAGCCATTGAATGAAACGACGATTTCCTGCCCGCGCTGCACACCGCGCGGCGTGATGCTGCCCAAACGCGGCGAGGCCGCGAAGACGCATGCAGTGAGGGTCAAGCACAGGATGGCTGTGACGTGCATCTGCACATGAAGAAAACGTCGCGACATGGCTTCTCTCCGACTATCCAAGAAATACGGGCCACGCTTTGTCAACGTGGCCCGCTTAAGGTTTCATTCCCACTACAGGCCGCTCAAACGATCAACTCTTTACGGACCTTTCCGCCATTAACGATTTCAATTGGCCGATCACCTGGCGACATCAGTTCTTTGTCCGCCACAATGCCCAGGCGGTTGTAGATTGTCGTCGCCCAGTCTTCGACGGTCAGAGCATTCTCCTCCGGCTCACTCGCCGTCGAGTTGGAGGAACCGTAGACAATTCCCTGCTTCAAACCACCACCAGCCATCAGCACACTGAACACCTTGGGCCAGTGATCGCGGCCGGCGTTCCCGTTGATCTTCGGGGTTCGACCAAACTCACTAGCGATACATACCAGTGTCGAATCGAGCAAACCTCGATTGGTCAAGTCACGAATCAACGCGCCGAATGCCTGATCAAATGGCGGCACCTGACCGCGAATGCCACCCGCGATATTGCTGTGCATGTCCCAACCACCGTACGTCGTAGTGACAAAACGGACGCCGGATTCCACCAGCCTGCGAGCCAGCAGCAAGCGAGCACCCGCAGTATTACGACCATACTCATCGCGGAGCTTGCCGTCTTCCTTATTAATATCAAACGCTTCACGTGCTTTTTGCGAACTAATCAGCGAATAAGCGCGGTTGTAAAACGTATCAACCGCATCCAACGAATCGGACTTTTCCTTCGCCTTGAAGTAGCTGTTCACGGAATCGAGTATCCGCCGACGTCGGGTGAAACGCCCTTCGTCC
>CAZITS010000251.1:0-7464 GCA_964542185.1 uncultured Pirellulaceae bacterium | reverse complement strand
CTTGCCTGCGGTTGTGAGTCTAACTGGAACCGAGCACACGCAATTCTTTGGGAAGGGGGAAGAAGACGTTTTCTCCACGAATTACTCGTTCTTCCAGGGTTGCCTGATATCGATCTTGCAGGTACGCCACGCACTCCTGGACCACCGATTCGGGGGCACTGGCGCCAGCGGTGATGACGACGGTGTGATCCTCGGAGAACCATGCGTCATCCATGTCCGCCGCTTCGTCGATCAAGTACGCCTGAATGCCTTTTTCGTCTGCTAGTTCCCGCAAACGCTGGCTGTTGGAACTGTTCTGGCTACCCAGCACAAGGACGAGGTCTGCTTCGACCGAGAGTGAATGCACTGCCTCTTGACGGTTTTGCGTTGCGTAGCAAATGTCTTCCTTGGGAGGTGAGATAATTTGCGGAAAACGCATTTGCAAAGCTTGGATGATTCGATTGGCGTCATCCACGGACAGTGTTGTCTGTGTCAGGTAGGCGACTTTTGCATCGTCGGGCAGCTCGAGCTTTGCCACATCCTCAGGCGACTCGACTAATTGCATTGCCTCAGGTGCTTCGCCGAGGGTTCCCGTGACTTCATCATGCCCTTTGTGACCGATCAGCAAGATGGTATAGCCTTCGCGAGCGTAGCGAATTGCCTCCAGGTGGACTTTGGTTACCAGCGGGCAAGTGGCATCGATCGTTCGCAGTTGACGTTCTTTTGCCAACTGGCGGATTTCAGGAGCGACGCCGTGCGCCGAATACAACAAAGTGGCATGGTGGGGAACTTCGTCTAACTCGTTGACGAAGATGGCACCTTGCTCGCAAAAACGTCGTACGACGTGCTGGTTATGGACAATTTCATGGTAGACGTAGACTGGGGGACCGACCGTGTCCAACGTCAGTTCCAAGCTTTCAATCGCCATGTTCACCCCGGCACAAAAACCACGGGGCGCTGCCAGTATGATGTGCATTCTGGAATCGATCTCCTCTACGACAGATATTACCAAGCCAATCCCGTCAGTGTCAGCCCGATCAGGTTCAGGTTGGCGAACCGGCTCAGTCGATAAAGACTAGGAAATGTGGCCGTTTTTCGCGAGCCGATTCTGGCTTGCGTTGGGTTGAGTGGGGACGGATAATTAGTTTCCAGTGCAGAGAGATTGGGTGATTCGATGTGTTGGGTGGCGTCAACAACCCGGAGAATGACAGATGAAGCTTGATTTGGGGTTGGCAAAGGGCAGTTTCTGTGACGGGGTGACCCGTCGTCGCGCGTTACGAATCGGTGGAACTGGCATGCTGTCGGGCTTGACCATTCCACAATTGCTGGAATGGGAGGCGCAGGCAGCCAACGACAAACCGGTCAGGGCCAAATCCTGCATTATGTTGTACCTGGAGGGTGGTCCCAGTCATATCGATATGTGGGATTTAAAGCCAGATGCGCCTCGCGAGATTCGTGGTCCTTACAAGCCAATTTCAACGAACGTGCCGGGGTTGCAGATCGGAGAGTTGATGCCGCACTGTGCACGCATCGCTGACAAATACACAATCATTCGCAGTCACAGTCACCGAGACAATGGCCACGCGACTGGCAATCATTGGGTGATGACCGGTTATCCACCCAATTTTGGTGATGGACAACAGAAGGGAATGCCCTACAACGAGCTGTACCCATCAATCGGATCGATGATCGCGCGTGAGCTTGGCCCAGGCGGTCCTGTCCCTCCCTACGTCAATGTGCCCAACCCACTGGGGCCGGGCGGGCCTGGGTTTTACGGTCCGCTGTACTCTCCGTTTGTCGTTGAGACCGATCCGGTACAGCCGGATTTCCAGGTTCGTGATTTGACGTTGTCGCAAGACGTCAGTCGGCGTCGATTTGAGCTCCGACGAATGTTGCTTGAAGAAGCAGAGAAACTAGGTGCTCAGGCCGAAGCCACCGGACGCGCCGCGGCGATGGCGACGTATTACGAGAAAGCGTTTTCCCTGATCACGTCACCTGCCGCACGCAGTGCGTTTGATATCAACTCGGAAAAACCGGAAGTTCGCGAACGTTATGGTCTGACCTCGCTTGGGCAATGTTCTCTGCTGGCGCGTCGCCTGGTAGCGTCGGGCTGCCGTTTTGTCGGCATTGAGCATGGTAGCTGGGACACGCACGTGGACAATTTCACCAGTCTCGATAGCGCCTTGGCACCGCATGCTGATAAGGCTTTTTCCGCGCTCATCTCCGATTTAGAGGAACATGGTCTGCTCGATGATACGCTCGTGATCATGATGGGCGAGATGGGGCGCACACCACGTATCAATAATAATGCGGGTCGAGATCACTGGTCACAAGCACAGAGTGTGCTCGTGGCAGGAGGGGGCACGAAGCCTGGCGTCATTGGTGCTACCGACAAGCAGGCTGCAGCACCAACAACGACTCCGATCGGAATTCAGGATTTGCTGCGGACGGTTCTATTCTTGATGGGTATCGATAGCCGCAAGATTTACAACACCCCGCTGGGGCGACCTGTACCCCTGGTCAACGGTGGCCACATCATCAAAGAGCTTGTCTGAGGTTGGGCCGGCACGGTATTGCATTGCGGTGAATTGAACGCTCAGTAGGTACCGTTCTATTGCGGCCACAGGTAACGCCGTGCGAGGATCACGGCGTGCATTTGATGTTGTGTGACGTCAATGCGGAGTTCTGGATCGTCGCATGCGTTCATGACACCTCCTGCGAATGTTGCGGTGGCTGCGGCGTGCTTTTGCAGGTAGGCACACGGGACCGAGCTGGTTAACTGCCAGCTGGTTAGTTTGTAGAGTTGTCGCTCGATGACGGTGGCAAATTTCAGCTGTGCTACGGTTTGTTGTGTCAGCCGGGCCAACTCATACGCACAGCTGATCCCTTCCAGTGCATAGCCGGTGTTGAGCTTGCGCTCTTCAGTCCTGTGAACGTCAATCATCCAGTTGGCTAGATCGATTGTGTGGGTTGCAAACATCTCAGTGTTTTCCCAGCCGCTCAAATACAGTTCAAAGAACGCCAGTGATCCCCATTGGTAAAAGGCCTTGGTCAAAGGGCTGTCGTCGTCGGCTTTGCGTGCACGCTTGCCATAGATGTCGAACATCGTATGTGCGGATTCGATCGCAGTAGTCCGCAGATCGTCGCGCTGCAGGTAACGCGCGGCTTTCGTTATTGCCAGGAGTGACTCACCGTCAAAGTAGGGCATCGGTTCTGAGAATGAAAACCCGGTATCGAGTTCATAATCTTTCCTGAACTGGCCTGATTCAGTCCGCAGCGTGAGCAGAAATTCGAGGTAGTCGTCCAACTGTTGCCGACATTCGGCAACCTGTTCTGTGCGCAGGAAATCGATGAGAGCTAAAGAAACGAGCGCCAGCGTGCCCGTTTCTCCGTGAAGCACGCCCGGGTAGGCGATAAACTTCCCCCCACTTTCGGCAGGGCGCGTGCAGTTGCGATAAAACGCGAATCCCTTGAGCAGTGCCTCTCTGGTCTGATCAGTGGGCTGGTCATGGTGAATCAGAGCAACCCCCCAGAGCGAACCGGCTTTACGAACTTGCGCGGGGTCTTGTGACTCTTCTTGAGTCACAAAATTGACTTGATAACGAAAGTCACCGTGTGGGGTCTGTCTTGCCAGCAGAAAGCGTTTTCCCAGTCCTAACGACTCATCGAGCAGATGACGCGTCACCTGCGTTTGCGGAAGTACTACGGTGCCTTGCGTGGCTTCTGCCGGATCGTGCGTGACGGAATTGTCAACGTCACATCCGCTCGTTGTGGACAGTGCGATCAGCGTCACGACCAGGCACGCTGTCAGAGGGTGTGCCGTTGACGTGTCATGTCGTTGGGACATGGATACTGCTTCCATCGGTCATCCTCTAGGCGAGCATCGAGGTGCGCCGCAGTCATTATCAGCGGATCGTGTACGTCACCTGTCCGTGCACCTGGGCCCGCGATACCTGGTCGAGCGAATGCAGCCCTGCCAGTACAAACTCCACACAGGAAGCACGCATCGCGTCGTCTGCTGAGGCGTTGACTTCAAATGCTTTATCCCACACGGGGGGAACTCGTTTCAGTCGTTCGGCATATTGTGAAGACGGTAGTGCGTCTCCCACTTCGACTTTGACTCCTTTGCCGAAAATTTCTCCGATCGCTTCGAGGCCATGTTTGTCAACATACTCTTGAAACACGATACCGATGGCCTCAGAGACGACCGCGTCGAGTACCTGCCGTTCAGACATCTGGTGGCTGCCCATCAGATCGAGTTCGAGTTTGCCAAGCGAGGATGAGTAAAGGTGGCCCAGATCACTAATGCGGGGTACGGCGGGTTTTTCTCCAATTGCGACGGCCCGCTGCCGGGCACTGGCGACCATCGTACGGTAGTTTGCGAGGCTGAATCGAGCGCTGACACCGGACTGCTGATCAATGAACTTGGACTTGCGGGCCTGGATCGTAATTTGTTCGATGATTTCTCGCATGAAATATGGAACTGCTACTGGGTAGGGGCCCTGCGTTTCGATCCCCGCTTCTTGCTCCAGTATTTCGATTCCCAATTCGCGACTGCGCGGATAGTGGGTTTGAATAAGTGAACCAATGCGGTCTTTCAGCTGAGGGATGACTTTTCCGCTCCGGTTGTATGTGGCTGGATTGGCCGAAAACAGAATCAATACGTCGATATCAAAGCGGACAGGAAAACCACGGATCTGGACATCGCGCTCTTCCAGAATATTGAACATGCCGACCTGCACAAGTTCGTCCAGTTCGGGCAATTCGTTCATTGCAAATATGCCACGGTGCATGCGGGGGATCAGGCCGAAATGCAGAGATTCTTCGGCTGACATGCTGGTACCACTCGCCAGCATTGCAGGATCAATTTCACCGATGATGTCCGCGAACTTGGTGCCCGGTGCCAGGCGTTCAGTGTAGCGATCTTCGCGGTTCCACCAGGCGATGGGTACGGCGGTCTCGTCGTGCTCGGCGATGTAGCGCTTGCCCGCGGTCGTGATAGGATTCAAAGGATCATCGTGGAGTGGAAGCTGTGGTACGTCCAGGTAGGGAATCGCGTCATCAAGCAAATCGACCAGCGATCGCATCAAGCGGCTCTTGGCCTGCCCCTTTTCTCCTAGAAACAGCATGTCGTGTTGAGCGAGCAAGGCTAAGTTGATTTCGGGCAGCACGGTATTGTCATAGCCGACGATGCCTGGATAGAGGTCGTCGCCCCGTTCTAATGCGGCAACGAAGTTGTCGTGGATTTCACGTTTGACGGTTTTGCTTTGCCAGCCCGTCTCACGGAGTTGATGCAAGTTGGTGGGTCGATTCATTAGATTCGCCATGGTGGGTCAGCAAACCAGGGGGAGAAGGCAAGCAGGAAGCCAACTGTACAATGCAACGATCTGACACGAGAGTAATTCCGTCAGATCGCTGCAGGCCCGCAATCGCAGCCCGCTTGCTTGAACTATTTTCTATTATGATGGGTACTGTGCCGTTTTACAGCGAGGGGTTCGCGTAGCGGCTTGTGGGAGTGTTCGCTAGTGCCCGTCGTCACACAGAATACCACCTTGCTTGGATTCGCAGTACGTGGTTGGTTTGTACCGATCGGAATCAGCCACACAGCCGCCTTGCTGACGCTGTTGTCGTTTGCAGGAAGCTGGCATTGGTATTTAGAGACCCTGGGCCATTTCCGTGTTCACTATCTGGTGTTGTTAGTCATTTGTAGCACACTGTTCTGGCTGGCCAGCAAATGGAAGCAAGCGGCATACGCGGTACTGCTGGCGTCCGCCAACTTGATGTTTGTGCTGCCGTTGTATCGCGTTCCCGCTGAAGTTCGCCCACGAGGAAATTCGTTCACCGTCGTGGCGGCAAACGTGCAGTTTTCCAATCAGCAACGGGGACGACTCTTGGATTACGTTCGGCGTACAGCTCCGGATTGGTTGGCGTTGTTGGAGATCACCCCTTCCTGGGTCAGGACTTTACGGCCACTGGATGCGAGCTATCCGTATTCGTTGACCGTGCCACGGTCTGGCGGTTTTGGGATGGCGTTGTATAGTCGCCATCCGTGGTCCGACGCACGCACCATTCCGTTGGGTGACGCTGCGGACTATTGTTTGCGAGCGCGGACTCGGAATGCCGGCAGCAAATGGACCTTATTTGTGGTGCATACGGCGTCTCCGATTTCTGCCCAGCGAGTGGTGTCACGAAACGACCAGTTGCGTTGCCTGGCAGAACTGGTTCAACGTGAGACAAATCCAGTGGTCATTGTCGGAGACTTGAATACGACGTCCTGGAGTCCTGCCTTTGTGGATCTGCTGTCCCAGACCCGTTTGCTGGATAGCCGGCGGGGTTGGGGCGTGCAGCCCAGTTGGCCTGGCAGCTACCCATTGCTCGGCATCCCAATAGACCATTGTCTGGTGTCTGCGGAGATCGCTGTTTTGAATCGGAAATTGGGAGTTGATGTCGGATCGGACCACCTCCCGGTGTTTGTGGAACTTGCTTTTCAGCGACGATGATTTTCCGCGAACATCCTGAAGCTCTGGCCAAAACCCGCGCACCGAGAGACCGGAGAGTAGAGCGACAGGCGGGAATCCCTGTTGTGTGGTGTTCCCGAGTCGTAGCAAGTCTGTTCAGGATGGTTGTCCATGACGTGCACCCCTATTAGGATTCTTGATCAAGTGAAAGCCAGCAGGACGCCAGAGAGTAACCGTTGGGTGAGAGCAGAAAATGACTGATGAACAGCGTCGAGTCCGTTACACACGTGCACTTGAATTTGCCGAACAGCAGGTAGATCGCCTCGTCGAACAACACCCGGATTATTTTCCCATCTACAGTGTTGGTGGGAAGTGGCGCCACGACGGCGAGTTGTGGACCGATTGGACGGGTGGGTTCTTGGCGGGCATGATGTGGCAGTTCCATCAGCGCACGGGTGATCCTGACTGGCTGCACCGAGCGGAACATTATTCCCAGTTGCTTGAACATCGCAAGCACGATGAGGGCGTTCACGATTTGGGTTTCATTTTTTTGAACACCTATTTGCCTTGGTACCGCCTGACTCGCGACCGGAGTTACAACGACGTTGTGATTCAGGCAGGGGAAACGTTGGCCAAGCGGTTTCGTCATCAAGGGCGGTACCTGTGTAGTTTCATTGGGCCAGAATCGCTGTTTATTGACATTATGATGAACGTGCCGCTGATCTTTTATGCAGCGAATGAAACTCTGGACCAGCAGTTAGGGCGTGTTGCGACTGCCCACTGCCGTACGACTCGCGATCGCCTGGTGCGAGAAGACGGTTCTACCGCGCATGAAGGTGTTTTCGATGTGGAAACAGGAGAGTTCCAGAAGCAGTCGACGCACCAGGGACTGCATGACCAGAGTTGTTGGGCACGCGGTCTGGGCTGGTCACTGTACGGCTACAGTCAGTGCTTTGCATTGACGAATCAGGTGGAGTTTCGTACGGTCGCCGAACGGAATGCGGACTATTGGGTGGCCCATTTGCCG
>CAZITS010000250.1:0-7469 GCA_964542185.1 uncultured Pirellulaceae bacterium | reverse complement strand
CCAGAGGTTGCCCGTCCAGAGGTTGCCCGTCCAAGGGTTGCCCGTCCAAGGGTTGCTTCAAACCCGCGGACGGAACCGGCTCACCCACAGCCGTATCGAACACACCCGCTGCTGCCGGGAGTGGTGCGTTCGCAAGATCGTCTCTTGCTACGGATCCCCCTGGAGGTGCACCTAACGGATCGACCGGTGGATTTGCTGCGCGCAAGGCGCCACCCTCCACAGCTGGGACAGTTGCCTCATTCCATACCGGATTCCTCGATCTGGTCCCAGACAACACGCCAGTTGCGGGTGGAGAGTTGAAACGGGCCCGAACCGGATCGGTCGTGACATCCTGGTCTGTCGTGTCGCTTGGATCCAATGACGAAATGGCCGCCCGCACTGGAGTGGCAGGCGGGTCGACGGGGGCCGGAGTACCGGTCGCATCGCCGATCGGTGCAGAAGCCAAAGCCAGGCGACTGTTATCCAGCTCGAGTTCACCAGCTGCAGTCGGTAACATGCGTTGCGGCTGGTACCCGTTTCCTGGCTCCGTGGGCAGCGTGTCACCGAGCGCTCGACTGACAGGGGGAAGCGCGTAGGGAGTCGCAGTTGTTCCGGCATCGTCCTGGGCTGCCGGCCCTTGCGAATCGGCTGGCGCAGGGATGGGTTGCAGGGTTGGCTCGCCCGCTGGCTCAGTGGCCGCCACGCCACTTCCGGAAGACGTCCCTGTTTGCCCCGTCGGCCAAAAAATAGTCACCAACCCACCGCAGATCATGATCGCGATCATTCCCAATTGTGCGGGCAGCCGTTTCATGACGATAGTTCCTCGTACCTGGATCATCCCGTCGAGGCCACAACGACCCGGTATCTGCAGCGACCGCAGCGAGAATAACTCCGGCCAGCGTCCCCAACTGCTGCGACCGTGGTCGGGTCCGCAGCAGAGGGATTACTTCGGACCGTCCGTAGCGGGTCAAACGAGCCTCGCGAGTGGCTAAGTACCAAAACCAGGTAAACAGGAAAAGATCGCTTCCTCGCCATCGGACCATGACACGGAGTACCGGCCATGGCTGGCAACTCGCTGCAATGTTATCCTGGCAGCATGAGTGCTCCAGATGGTTATACACCGGAAAACGGCCCCGAGTTTGCTCCTTCGCAAATCGGTGAATCTCCGTCCAGCCTGCCGGATTCCGGGACCATTGCTGCCACGCTGGCGCAGCCACCACGCCAAAACAAAGGTGGCCGGTTTACATCCCGGGGCTTGCAATCCAAGCGAAAACGTCTGCGACTTCCGATCATTCTGTTTCTGTTGACCTGCCTGTCGACGCTGGTGGCAGGCAGCCTCAACTTTTCTCCGACCTACTTGCTGGTAGAAGCCCTCGAGCAGGGTAGTCTGATGCCCATTCGCCAGGTCCTGCTGCATCATTGGCAGGACGGGCTGACCTACACGGCGTGTGTGCTAGCAATCCTGCTGACCCATGAAATGGGGCACTACCTGGTGATGGTCCGCTACCGAATCCCAGCCACTTACCCGTTGTTCCTGCCATTTCCGATTTCGCCCATTGGTACCATGGGAGCCGTGATCGCCATGGATGGCATGAAAGCCAATCGCAAGGAGATGTTTGACATCGGGCTGGCCGGCCCCCTCGCGGGACTCGTGGTGGCCATACCGATTCTCTGGGTCGGTGTCCAGCAACTCGACGCGGATCTACCGCAATTCGGCGTGTTTCTGCTCGATCAACCTTTGCTGGCACAATGGGCCATGCAACTGGCATCACCCGAAAATGGAGACTCGCGGGAAGTCCTCTGGCAGGGACAACTCAACCCCTATTTCATGGCTGGCTGGGTCGGTCTGATCATCACCGGGTTGAATATGATCCCTGTCAGCCAGCTGGATGGAGGCCACGTCGCCTATGCACTCTTTGGCCGACGTGCCCATTGGCTGGCGCGGGGATTCCTGGCCTTGGCACTGGCGTGGCTCGTGTACACGAACGAGCAAGTCTGGATCTTGATGATCGGCCTGCTTTTACTGTCTGGACCGGATCATCCGCCAACCCGTGATGACAGCGTTGAGCTCGGTTGGCTGAGAACCTCCATCGGCTGTCTCTCACTAGCGATCCCGATTGTCTGTTTCGCACCTCGCGCTATTTTCTTGGCAAACTGGTAGCGACTGGCCGCACCGCCGATTCCCCGTCGCGGCGTCATAAGGCAAACCGATTTCACGTGCGTCAGCAGGCTAATTTTCAGCCTGGGCAATGCCTTGCGCAGCGAGGACGCGAATCCGTTTGACCATCGAAAACAGTCCATTGCTGCGTGAGCGGCTGAGATGGTTGCGCAATTCCAACCGAGTGAATAAATCCTCGACATCAAGCGCCAGCACCGTTGGTGCCGGCTGGTCGTTACAGAGCATGATCAAGATCGAGACCAGGCCGCGCACCAGCTGTGAATCGCTATCCGCCCGAAACGAAATTTGCGGAGGCGAGGACGCATCAAAACTCGCGATCAGCCAGACGTTACTGACACATCCCTGCACACGGTTTTCCTCGACCCGCAATTCAGCATCCAGGTCTTCGAGCTCGTCCCCGAGTTCAATGATGTACCGGTAGCGATCTTCCCACGAGTCCAGGAACTCAAAATCTTCTAACAACTCTTCGATCGTGGTCGTACGCATCACTGGTATCCGTCTTCAACCGGGCCAGGCAAACCGCATCACGCCCAATCCGGATCCTCTCTTCGCAACAATGGATCGTGGAATTACCTTACTCAATGCCTGAACACAAGCAGAGACATCGAGGAACCGTCACATTCAGTCGCCATGCCGTTCGCGCAGTCTAGGCGACGTTCTGAGGAGCAACTGGATGCGTTCAAACTCATTCAGCCAATCCTGTACCACAGCCGCCAGCAGATCCTCAGGAGGCGGCACCAGCCCGCTGGGACAGGTCGGTCCCAACTGCTGACTGGCCATCTGGCGATACTTCGCCAGCGTGCGGTCGCCGTAGCGTCCGACAAACTCGTTATCCTCGCTGAGAAAGACCACCTGGGGAACCCGGGCGCCACCACACACCAGAAGTGGTTCCGACAAGACCTGTACATTGTCCCGGTCCACATAGCGCACCTGGATACAGCTGCTGGCCTTTTCAAAATGCAGAAAAATGGGGCACTGGTTCACGCAATCGCCACACCACGCGCCAGCCACACAGATCACATGCATCTCCCGTTGGAAACCGCTCAACAAGGACGTCTGGGAGGGCGTCAAAGCTACCTGTTCTGCGACTTCTCCCCAGCGCCGCTGGTGTTCAGGTGTGCCAAATTCCGCCAGGTAGTCCTGGTAGCACAAGCCGGCAGCAAAAATCTGTGGGAAGTCCATGGTCGTTTTCGCAACCGTCAAGAGAGATCGCCCGCAATCGCACTCGGCCTTTCGAGCGCCGCAAAATCGTCGGAACGCGCTGTTCCCTCAGTATCCGCGGCATCCGGAACCGAGACAAGGCTACCACCAGGACAGCACCGCCCAGAACAACGTCCTGAGGCCGGGCCGGTGAACCGTAGTGCATCATCGCTGGCCAGCGGCGGCAACGGACCAGAGGCTCCAGCGCTGCACAAACCAGGGGGCGTGGCCTACAATGCGGCATCACAGGCAAGGTTACGGCGCCGGCTCGACGGTGGGCTCGATGATGGTGCGTCTGGATTTTCGACCCCATTGGGTTGGCTATGCAAATTCACTCCCGCTATCCGAAATTACAACCGCTGCTACCGCTGGTCTCAGTGCTCTGCGCATGCACACTCTGGCAAACTGCCTGGGCAGGTAAACCAGCCACTCCCAATCTGGTGCTCATTATCTCGGACGACCAGGCCTGGACTGATTTCGGATTTATGGGCCACGACGTGGTGCAAACGCCACGTTTAGACCAGCTGGCCCGGCAGAGTGTCTTGTTTCCACGCGGCTACGTTCCCACCTCATTGTGCCGCCCATCGCTGATGACCTTGGCAACCGGGCTGTACGCCCACCAACACCTGACGACCGGTAATGACCCGTCGCCGGCGCTGGCTCCGCCAGCCTCCAACGCCTACAAAGCATTGCGTAGCCGACTGATCGATCATATCGACCGCCAGCCAACGTTAGCACAGCTCCTCGGCGCACAAGGCTACCGCAGCCACCAGAGCGGCAAGTGGTGGGAAGGGAGCTACCGACGCGGCGGATTCACCCACGGGATGACACGCGGTTTCCCCGAACCGGGCGGACGACATGGCGACGACGGACTGAAAGTCGGACGCCAGGGTCTGAAGCCCGTACTGGATTTCATGCACAGCGCGGTCCAGCAGAAGACTCCCTTTTTTGTCTGGTATGCACCTTTCCTGCCACACTCGCCCCACAATCCTCCCGAGCGGATTTTGCGACGCTATCGTGTCCCCGGCCGGCCAGCAAAGCTAGCTAAATACTACGCAATGTGTGAGTGGTTCGACGAAACATGCGGCCAGTTGCTCGACGCGTTGACGGAGCTCCAGGTACAAGAGAATACCCTCGTCGCCTTCGTCACCGACAATGGCTGGATCCAGCGGACTGCTGGCACCAAAGTGCCGGCGGGCTGGCGGCCGCAATTCGCTCCCCGGTCGAAACAGTCTCCCTACGAAGGAGGAGTGCGGACTCCCATTATGCTCCGCTGGCCCGGCCGGATTCCGGCAGCCCGGCGCGACGAGCTTGTCAGCAGTATCGACCTCGTACCAACGCTATTAGCGGCAGCCAACAGCGATGCGCCAGCAAACCTGCCTGGCCTCAACCTGTTGCCGCTGGTCACACACAACCGTCCACTGCAGCGAGATGCGTTACTGGGCGAAGGGTTTGCCCACGACATGGCTGACTTGGACCTCCCGGAAGCATCCCTGCTCTACCGCTGGTGTATCCGCGACCGTTGGAAGCTCGTGCTCTCGTATGATGGTCAAGTCAACCGCTACCGGGCCGTACACGACAGCAGGGCCACCAGGCCACAATTATTCGACTTGCTGGCAGACCCCCACGAAGAACAAAACCTGGCGAAACAGCACCCCAAGGTGGTGGCAGAGCTGGCCGGCCGTATCGATCGCTGGTGGCCGGTGCGCCAGCGGCAAACCGTGGTTACTCCTTGAACGCGCCGGCATCTGCTCACGCCTGGCTGACCGCATCAACTGCATATTTACGGATCTTCTCCGGATCTCCCTCGACACCCAGACCGGGTGTTTCAGGGACACGGATGCGGCCTTTTTCGATGACCAATGGCCGTACCGTAATATCTTCAACCAATCCGTAGTACGTACTGTCGTTGGCCAGACTGTAGGCCTCGCACGCGGCCGCAACGTGGACCATGGCAGCTGTTTTCGGCCCCAAGTCGTGGCCACAGTGCATGATGCAGGGAACACCGGCCGCGGCACCCAGCTCACCGATCTTGCGGCAGGGCCCAATACCGCCGGCAATGTGGGTATCCGGCAAGATGAATTCCGCGGCGTCAAGCCGCAAGATCTCCCACACACTGGGCGGGTCGATGACGCTTTCATTCAATGCCAACGGAGTCCGTGTCTGCTGCCTTAGCCAAACCGCATCAGCCAACGGCTCAGCCATAATCGGTTGCTCAAAATACTGGAGTTGATACGGCTCCAGTTGGCGAGCCAGCTCAGCCGCCTGTTGGGGTGAATAAGCCCGGTTGGGGTCGATGCGCAACTGCAACCGATCGCCCACCGCATCGCGGACGCCGCGCACCATTTCCAGGTCTTCCTCCGCGTTCGCTCCCGCCTTGGTCTTCAGCGTCGTGTAACCCTGCTCAACATACCAGCGGGCGATTTCACCTGCGCGTTCGTATGTCTGAATTCCCATGCAGGCAGCCAATTCAATCTCAGGCCGCAGAATTCCACCCAACAAGCGTGCTACCGGCAAGCCGGCAGATTTGCCCGCCGCGTCCCACATCGCAATCTCTAATCCAGATTTCAGGCGGTTCTCAAATGGGCACCGCTGCGCAAAAACTTCCACGTCACGAGGGTCCCAGCCCACCAGAAAATCACGCGCCTGCTCCTGCATGGGGCCCGCCGTGGTACCCGGCAGAAAGTTGACATTGAACTCTCCCCACCCCACCAGCCCGTGGTCACAACACAACTCCACGATCGCACTGCACGTAGTCGAACTGGTACGGACATGCGAGCGATAAGGAGCTATCGGCTCGATTTGTGGAATCTCGACAATGGTGATCCGGACGTCTTCAATTCGCATCATCTGTCCTGCAAAGAGTGATCCTGCCGGCCGCGCCGCGAGAACGGCAACGCGGGGCGGCGCCAACACACTGTGGCTAGTCGGGCCAACGTCCATTCACAATTGACCGCAGTCGGAACTGCTGGGGATCGAGAACCACGTGTTTGACGCGCCGCCGGCGCCACGTGTAGGTAATGTGCACTCGGCCGTCCGCCGTTTGAATGACAGCCGGATACGAGTACTCGCCAGGCTCCGTTTCCAGCTGCACAGCCGCCTCCCAGTGGTGCCCATCCTTGGAAACAGCAACGTTCAGCGGGGTCCGGCCCCGCGTCGTATGGTTGTAAACCAACAACTGCCGTCCGTCGCGCAACGTCACTGCGTCCAAGCCCGAGTTGTTGTTCGGCAGGGATGATTTCTGCAATTTCGTCCAGCGACCCTCTCTCTCAAAGGCCTGCTCGATCGCACCGCGCCGACCACGGCAGAGAATCTGTAATTCACCTGTGTCCAGCCGCAAAATCGCTGGTTGTATGGCATGCAACGTCTGGCCGTCGTTGAGCACATCCGTCCGCTCCCAGGTCTTGCCCAAATCGCGTGTCCATTCCAGGTGCACCCGCCAGCCTCGATCTTCACTGCTGCTGCCGCATAGCAATCGGCCATCTGCCAACAACACCGGCTTATTCTTGATCGGTCCGGCAATCCCGTCCGGCAAACGCTCCAGCGGGCCCCAGCTCTGGCCCTCATCGGTCGAACGCCGCAACACCCCCCACCAGGTCTGTGGGCTGGGCCCGACCTTGGCAAATAACAGCAGTTGACCGTCGGGCGCAAAGAACAAAACAGGATTCCAGCAAGGATGTCGCGTGCCGTCGCTCTGCACTCCGTCAATCACTTTCTGCGGGGCTGTCCATTTCCCCTCACGGTGCCGGGCAATCCAGATGCAAACGTCCGGGTGTTTTTCACGAGTCCCCCCAAACCAGCAGGCAACCAGTCCACCCGGCGTTTCCGCAATCGAAGACGCATGACACTGCGGAAACGGAGCAGACTCGTAGATAAACTCTTCCCGCAATACTGCTGGTTCGGCCAGCACTTGCGACACACACAGCACGAAACAGCCTATCGCCAGTCGTCGCATCCCAGATCTCCCAGGCGAATGTATACGGGCACCAACCAATGGCACGCCGCCATTGTAACGCCGCCGTTCCCGGGGGCTACACGGTCAGGAACGGCAACACGGCGCGATCCACTGGCACCACCGCCACGGTCGCCGCCACGTGGCTGGCCAGCCCAC
>CAZITS010000249.1:3944-7526 GCA_964542185.1 uncultured Pirellulaceae bacterium | reverse complement strand
CGTCAGGCACGGGTTCGCAAAACTACCATTCAGGAAGTACGTATCCCGATCGACGGTGAGGACCTTCCCCGCTACCGGGTGCTGGCTCGCCAGTTGTTTACCCTCGCCAAGAAACACAATCTTGGCCCGCGTGAGTCGGCTCGCGCGGCAGTCTACTCGTATCTTGGACTACCCCCAGAAAACGAAAAGAAATGACCCACCTCTATTCAACCACTACGTTATTTGCACGTGGCTCCCTGGTGATGATGGGTTTCTATTTCCTCGGCAGCGACGTTATGGCGTCGAATCTTCTACCCGACCCGTCGTTTACCGTTGTCAGCGAATTAGGCCTCAAGGCGAAGGCGAGCGGATGGAACTGGCAATGTGTAGAGGAGCCGTCCAAGGTTCACTTCAATCAAGGCGAAGCCGTATTGCAGGGAGGTAAGGTGTTTCTCCACTCGATGGAATTTGCCATCGAGCCAGGTACGATTTACGAATTGACATGTGCAGCATCCGGCACAGCGAAACTCGCGGTCGAAGTCCTGTGGTGGAAGAAGGACCGTCTTCCGACTGCAGCCTACCATCGCTCGATTCTTTCCAACCCGCATCTGCTCACAGAGGACGTCACGCCGCTTCGTGCCAGCATCCGCTCTCCTGCGGATGCAGCGACGGCATACATTCGGTTTGCGGCGGAGGAAGGCAGAGCTGTTCTCGAATCGCCAGGTCTCAAGGCCGTGGGTGGAGCGCTCTTGTTGAAACTCGACGCGGCAGCACCTGGAACGGAGCCCCAGACCAGGTGGCAGGACTTGACGGGACGCAACAAGAGCTTCGCACTGCAGTCCGTACAACACTCGCCGAAGACGGGCAGCTACGTTTTTACCCGCGCCGGCGCGTCGTGCCGCGGCAACTTCCAGGACGCGGGCAAGTTCGATTTTGAGACGGATCAATCGAGCGGGCCGGGCCGTGGTTCACCATTCACAGTGGTACTGTACGCGATGTTTCGTGGTCGCTCCGGTACCGGAATTGTCAACAAGATGGTTGGCCCGACAATGGGCGGCTGGTCCATAGGCCTGGAGTGGGACGAATTCGGGTTGGATCGTGTTGCCACGATTCAGCAGTCCGACAAAAAACGGAAAACGCTCGGCGGCTTTCCGGGGTTGGCCGGGGATGGACGGGATATCAAACTCAACGCGAGAGACGACCGTTTCCATCTGTTCGTGATCCATCTCACGGGCAGCGGCCGGCATGACGGCCGTGTTTACTTCGATGGCAGTGCGGAGCCGCTCACACTTACTCCCTGGCCGTGGGGGGTGCTTTCGTCGGGCTCCGTACGCAATGACGCACCACTGCGCATCGGATCATTCAGCGAAAACGGGTTTCGAGGCGAGATCGGTTTTGTGGAAATTTGGTCGGGCAGTCGGTTGCAGGATGGCCGGACGCCCGCAGAGTATTCGCAGTATCGATACAACCAGGGCGCACCGATTCGTCCCCAGTAGCAAACCCGCACGCAGCACGCAGTCCAAATATGAATTTCACATCTTGTACGCCTTGGCGGTTACTGTTTGCGCAGGCAAAACGCCGTGTTTTTGCGGCCGCCGCAGACTTAACCGCAGGTAGGCAGGGTCTTGCGGTACTCCGTTGTCATGTGAGGTCGATGCCAAACCGTCGCCGGAGGAGCAGCTCTGGTATGCTCCCCTTGTCTGAATCAACTTGCCGTCCGTGGTCTCAGTTGACTTCAAATCGCCGTAAAAAACTGGATGGCAAGCGAAAATCTGGAGCAGTTGCACCCGTAATGGCTGAACGCAAGTCGGACTAAACCTAACCCGCAGGCACCAGGCGGTGCCCCTGTAAAGCGATTGGAAGAGCGTTATGAAAGTTGTTGTTCGAAGTGCCGTGTTGATTTTCACTCTGAGCACGCTCGTCACTTTGAGTTCTGCTCAAGACTCGCCAGACTACATCCCGGCTTCTGACCAGTTTGCACCCATCGCGAAGGCTCGCTACCTCTCGGGTGAACTGGTCTATATTGATCCGGTCAATCGACGTGGCGCTATTCGGATGCACGACAACTACTGGTCGGGTCCAGCCCACTATTTTGCGCTGCTGCCCTATGCCACGGTCCGCTACAACGGGGCCTATGCCGAGCTGCGAGATCTTCCGTTGGGTACGGTGGTGCATGGTTACTTCACCATGCCACCGAAGGGTGAGGAAAATACCATTCCACCGTTACCGGACGAACATAAGAAGGCAGCCATTCCGCACAACCATGGGATCTGTCTGGAAGACGATTTCAGTTTCTACCAGCGGCAGGGACAGTCGTGGAAAATTGTCTCGGTCGACATCGACAAAGAGAAAATCAGCGTCGAGCCGACAGGCAAAAAGACGAAAGATGGTATCAAGACACCTTATACATTCGATATCGATACCCGGACGCGTATCTGGAAAGACCGGAGGCTAAGTGACCTGGGTGATATCGAGGCCGGTACAACAGTCCAGTTGAATCTGACCTGGGCGCAGGGGTGGGGACAGAAGGAATTTCGCGTCGGTGACATCTGGCTTGACGATGTCAGCCGGAATTTTGCGACAGAAATGCAGCGGCGCAGGCACCTTCGCTACGAGCGACAGCGTTGGACGCCGGGCTGGATTGATGACGTTGAGCTATTCGACTTCGGTGGCGGCATCGTCACGTTGACGCTGTTTGAAGTCGATCGGGAACTGATCGCAGACTTGCGGCGCGATAAGAACGAACGTATCGCAGTTGCTGTTGCGGAGAAGACGCGTCGTACCTGGATTCACCGTGCGGACCGCAAGTTTGCCAAACTGGTTGAATGGAAAGACATCAAAGACTCGCCACTGGGAAGCAGTGGAGTGCAACTGCGCGTGAAGTTTACTGAATTGCTTGCTGGCTATCAGCGCGGGCGTTGTGTGCGGGTTAAGGCCGAGAACTGGAAGTGGGTGTCAGTGCCGCCGGAAGAACGGATCACATCACGCGAAGAACAGGAGCAGAGTGCGCGGATGGTGTTGCCCTTCTAAGACAAGCTGCGGACGGGTTCAGGAAAATCGTCTGTCCCCATGCGTTCAATGGAGCAGACGTTCATTTTCGCTACTTCGCCTTTGGTGACACGGAACAGAAACATGAAGACGATGGCCTTAGTGATCGGGACACTACTGTTCTCGCTGCTGCAAACAGAAAGTGTTGTCGCCGAGGAGTCGACTGGATTCCGTGTCACCGTCCAACCATTCTTTACGAAGTACTGCAGTCGATGTCACGATGCGAAGAAGCAGGAGGGAGGATTTCGACTCGATACGCTGACCGGAGATTTTTCCGATAGGATGGTTGCTCAGCGTTGGGGGGAAGTACTGTTTCGTGTCAATTCCGGCGAGATGCCGCCGAAAGGTGAGCGGCAGCCCTCGTTCGCCGAATTGGGTGAACTGGCTGACTGGATTTCCCGCCGGATTGACGAGAGGCGCGCAGCGCGGATGGCGCGTCGCGGACCGGTCTCGCACTACCGACTCAGTCGCGATGAATATGCGAACGTTATTTACGATCTGCTCGGAGTTCACTTTGATGTGCGCATGCCCGGCGCTCTGAACGTGGACCCGCGC
>CAZITS010000249.1:0-3934 GCA_964542185.1 uncultured Pirellulaceae bacterium | reverse complement strand
TGATCGCATCGGATCGATTCTCTCGCTGTCACCGTCGCACGTCACGCGTTATTTGGCAGCCGCTGAAACCGTGCTGGAGCAGGCCTTTCCCGTGAAACCGTCGCAATCGTCAAAGCAGCGGCAAGCAGCGGAGGCTCCCCATCGCTGGCTGCTTCTACCTGGCTGGCATCGAGGGAATATCAACATCCAGACGCCGGGACTCTATCGCATTCGTGTCCAGTTGAGTGCCGTCCCGTCATTCAAAGGACGACTTCCACGGCTTTCGGTCTGGAATAACAGCTTGAAGCGTGCCGAGGCAGGGCGCGATGTGATTGCCTCGGAAGACGAGCCGACCGTGGTTGAGATCGAAGCGTTCCTGCCACGGGGTGGTTTTGGCTTGACGAATGAAGCGCCAGGAAAACTGGACGACGGACATACGCTTGGCTCCACACCGAATTTGGTGACGCGTCTAGCTGACGTCCACGTGGTTCCCAAGGGCTACAAGCTGTTCACCGATGACGCTGTGCCACGACCTGTTTTCCCGATGATGCTGGTCGACTGGATCGAGTATGAAGGCCCTCTCCTCTCCGTGGCGGATCAGGAAAAGCGTTCGGGTTTGTTGCCGGCGCAGACAGAAGATGTCACTGTCGTACGGGACTGTCTGGCACGTTTTATGGCGCGCGCCTGGCGGCGGCCACCGTCCACTGCCGAAGTGGACCGGTATCTCAGGGTATTCGAATCGGAAGTCGCCGCAGGTGAGAATGTACGTTCGGCGTCTCTATCTGCCATGGCCGGCGTGATGACATCGAAGAATTTTTACTACCTTGTCGAGGGAACACCGTCACAGCCGCGGGATCGGATCAACGACTGGGAACTTGCGTCGCGACTGTCGTTCTTTCTGTGGAGTTCGCTGCCAGATAAAGCGTTGTTTGACGCGGCACGCAAAGGTGAGTTGCAGACGCCACGAGTATTAAAGGCCCAGTTGGCGCGCTTGTTGGCGGACCGAAAGACCCGCCGTTTCGTGGAGGCGTTTCCCAGGCAGTGGTTGCAGCTTCATCGTGTGGGTATGTTTCCACCCGACCGGGAACTGTACCCCGACTATGATAAATGGCTTGAGCAGAGCATGATCCGGGAGACGGTTGACGTGTTTGGCGAAGTGTTCGCACAGAACCTGTCGATCCGTGAGTTCCTGTCGTCCGACTGGACCGTGCTGAACTCGCGTCTGGCAATGCACTACGACATTGACATTCCCGTGCAAGCCGGTTTTCACCGTGTTCAGCTTGCCCCGGATGACCACCGAGGGGGTGTGCTTACGCACGCCTCTGTGCTGTCGCTCACGTCGGATGGCACACGACAGCGTCCGGTACATCGTGGCGTATGGGTTTCTGAAGCGATCTTTGACCACACACCACCCTCGCCCCCACCGAATGTGGAGCCACTCGAACCCACGCCGAGTGACAAGCCCAAAGCAACGATTCGCGATCAATTGGAGACTCACGCCACGCAAGCAACCTGTGCGTCCTGCCACCGGAAAATTGACCCGCTCGGGTTCGCGTTCGACAACTACGATGCGATCGGCCGTTGGCGTACGACTGAGAAAGTCTTCGGCGGTCAGGGAGACGATCCGGTCGTGAAGGCAAATGGGTTATTGTCAGATGGTCGTGGTTACTCCGGTCCGGAAGCATTCAAACAAATCCTGGCCACTGACCTCGATCGCTTCGCGGAAGCGTTTGTGAAACAACTGGCGACCTTTGCCTTGCGACGCGTGATGACGATCGACGACCGCGCGCAAATCAAGGAGATCGTCACAGCCAGCAAGCCGAGTGGCTACCGGCTTCGGACGGTTGTCGAAAGCCTTGTGCTGTCAGACTTGTTTCAGATTCGCTGAGCAAATGTGTTGCGGGGTCACGCGTGGCAGCGTGTCGCGTTCTACCACTACTCGCCACCCTGCGGTGCCTTTTCGACCGTAATCCTGATCAGGAAAGGTGCCGCATCCGTCATCGTGCTCTCGTAGTTGAGAGACTGGATCACTTGATCAGGACGTGGATTGTCCCACTTCATCAAATAGATCCCGACGTCGCGCTCGTCCACTTCAAGACTGGGACGCACCCACACGAGTTTCCCGTCACTTGCCTGACGCCGACTCTTTTGCAGGCGGAACCGGTCGCGCACGTGTACGCCGAATCGGATCGGGATCGCGGCGGTCTCACCATCCGCGTAGCGAACCACGATCCTGCCGTCGACCCAGGGCGATGAACCGCAGCAGTTGATTGTGAGTTGATATTTGGTGTCTTGTCGTTGGCCAGGGAGAGGCGGAGAATGGCAGTCGCTGCGAGTAAGGCAGGAAGTGCTGTCGCATTCTGGAAAGGTCGCTGCCGGGCGACACCGGCGGTAGATGGTTTGGTACCTGGACGAAGCAGAGAATGGAGGGTAGCGATGCGTCACCTGGTCATCCGTATTTTGCACCTGGCTGGCCTGGTCATGCCAGTGACGGCAACCCTGGTGATTGGCAGTTGCGCAACGGCTGATGCACAGCAGGCCGTCAGCAAACTTGATCCGGTTGGGTTTGAGGTAAAAGTTGACGTGGTTTTGCAGCGCGACAAGGAGGACTGGTGCTGGATGCATCCACGCGCGGCTGTGATTCCCAATGCTGACGAGCCCAGTAACCCGAAAGTGCTGATGACACTTAGCAGAGAGGTGATGGGCGAATCCGATTTTTTCAGCGGTACCTACGTCATACAGACAGCCGATCGCGGCAAGCTATGGGCGGGGCCGGACCTGTTTCCCCAATTGGACTGGTGGAAGGAATCTGACGAGGCGTTGGGAGGTGTGATCGACGTGACCCCCGGCTGGCATCCCCAAACGGGTAAAGTGATCGCCATGGGTATCCGGGTTCGCTACGACCTGAACCGGGAAAATCCTGACCGGTTCAGCCAGCTGCAGGATAAACGTCCGCGTTTGGCCGCCTACGCCGTATACGATCCGAAATCCGACCACTGGAAGAAGCCGCGGGGTAGCTCTTACGGCGCTGCGAGTCGTTGGCTGGCTGGCTGCAGAGCGTGGAACGGATGGAAAATACTTGAGCTGCCAGAGGAAGAAAAGTACTTTCGCAATGCCGTCGGATCGACCCAATGGGTCGTCAAGCCGGACGGTGATCTGTTGGTACCCGTTGCCCATAGTAAACCTGGTGGGCTCTGGTCGGTGACCGTGATGCAATTCAAGTTCGACGGTGAGGAAATGCACTATGCAGGCCACGGGAACGAGCTGCGCGTACCGGCGCCGCGTGGATTGATTGAGCCATCGTTGATCGAATTCCAGGGACGCTATTACCTGACACTGCGAAACCCCGTGACCGGTTATGTCACTTCCAGCGACGACGGCCTGCACTTTAGGCCAATCAAACCATGGACGTTTGACGATGGTGCAGAGTTGGGTAACTCCAAGACACAGCAGCACTGGTTGTCGCATGCGCGAGGGCTGTTCCTCGTTTACACCCGTCGCGGTGCAAACAATGATCACGTGCTGCGCCACCGCGCACCCCTCTTTATCGCCCAAGTGGATCCCGCCCAACTCTGCGTTGCCCGCCGGACGGAGCGGATTCTGATCCAAAACCACGGCGCGCCAATGGGTAATTTCGGGGCGACGAAGGTCACTGAGAATGAATCCTGGGTTACCGTGTCAGAGCTGATGTGGCCCACCTACCTGGCAAAGGCACGGAAGCAGGGAGCGGCGGGGCGGACGTTTGTGGCGCGGGTGATGTGGGCAGAGCCAAACCGGTGACGGTGTCCTGGGGCGCCACGGCAGCGCCGCGGTGTTGTCCCTTATGCCAGCGGGATAGTCCGGGCTGCCATGAATCGCTTCTCGGTCCGCCGGCGAGTCGTTGGTTCTACTGTGCCGCTGTACCGGGACTTGTTTTCCTGGGTCAGTGAACCGGCTCTAGATGCCAGTTCCCCGC
>CAZITS010000248.1:0-7530 GCA_964542185.1 uncultured Pirellulaceae bacterium | reverse complement strand
TGGGGCGTCCCGGAAAAAAAATAGTCTTTCCCCAGCAGTCGACATGACCGCTGCGGTTTTTTTGTGGGAACAACACGACCGTTGCGCTGGACTCTGGCGGGTGGTCAGCCGCACCACGCCACCCGGTTGCTCATCTTACGGATTGATCAGCAGCATGCCGGGAACCTCTGTGCTCGTCTGAGCAACTGTCGCGACAGCGCGCGCCGTCATAAAGTGACAATTTCAATACCTTGCCATGTCTGCTCCTTGCTCTGCGCGCGATCCAGGCAGCACTTGCTTTTTTTGGTGTGTTCGGCTGCCGGACCACTTCCTACAATCGCCCTGCTCTGGTGCCGAACGCGCGCGTATAGACCTTCGCGATACGCGACCGCGCATCCTGAAAACAATCCATCAGTGGTACCAGTGCGCTGGCAGAGACATTGCGTCACTCGCATAAGGATTCCAGATAGATGGGCAGATCACTGCTCAAAGCCTCCGCTTCATCAAGTAGAGAGGAGGACAAGCTGACCTACCGGGCTGATCTTGTCTCAGACACCAATCCGACACTGACCAAATCTTTTTACTTTTCGATCGAGGGAAATATCGTTCCCAAGCCGGTCACGAATTGTGACTTTCTAGTTCTGTCGTCGGTCTTCTATGCAATGAGACATGGTCACGACCTCTTCATCGAGGGAACCGTATCGACAGATTTGTTGGTAAATATCGAAGAGTTCCAGGCAGTCTGGACGACTTGGCTGCCAGAAACCTATACCCCCATCCAGATCTCAGCGCAACACGAGATGATCGGCGACGCGCCAACGGAAAGAAACGCGGTGGCGGCTTGCTCCGGCGGTGTCGACGCCACATTCAGTATGATCCAGCACGCGACCGGTCGTGCCGGGAGAAGAAACTGTAACCTGGCTGCCGCCGTGCTCGTGCACGGATTCGACCTGCCGATCACTCACCATGAGGCGTTCTCACTCGCTCGCCAACGTGCGCAACACATCACGAAAGAACTCAGAGTGCCTCTGAGCGTAGTACGCACTAATCACCGGGACTCTGTTGTCGGGGACGAACACTGGGAAAACGAATTCCACGCAAGTCTGGTAACCGCGCTAAGCTTGTTCTCACCGCTAGCGAACTATGGCATCATCTCCATCGATCGAGATTACAACAATCTCGCCTTTCCCTGGGGAAGCAACCCCATTACCAACGCGATGCTCTCGGCAAACCAATTTCAGATTGCCTCGGATGGAGGGGCTGCTACGAGACCCCAAAAAGTGTCACTGATCTCCAAGCACCCTGGCATTGCAGACAATATCAGGGTCTGCTGGGAGGGCCCATTAACCGGTAATAATTGTGGAAAGTGTGAAAAGTGTCTACGTACCCAACTGAATTTTCTAGTCACCGGAAGTCCATTGCCTCACCATCTGGGAAGCACGCCATCACTACTGCAGCTTCTCCGCATGAGAATCAAGAGCCGCATTCAACTCCAGTACCTTGAACAAAATGTTCGCCACGCGGCCGCGCAACCTGATGCCCTTGTTTCAGCCCGCGCTCTGCGAGCCATCATAGTTTGGCATGCCCTTCGCTATAGATTATCGGGGCATTTTCTCGTGCGAAAAACAAGGCGGCTGTTACACAAACTCATAAGGCGTGCGCGCCGATGGAAGCGTCAATAACGTGAATACATCTCCAGATCGGGAGAGCAGAGCTTCCCCGGGGAGTTGCTTTCTTTCCCGGCTGACGGCCCACCCCGTTCTACACCGACAGATATCGATCGGTTGAGGCGGCACCTCGCTATCGTCCTCTTGCCGCATCTTCTGGATCGCCGATCCGCTCTGTAATGTGGCTTGATAGAACGAACGCTTTTTCAGTTAATATTTCCTGGTTGGCAAACGCTTTTGGCACAAACACCTGTTTCGCACTGTTTCCGCAACATCCGTCTATTGCTCGAGTCGTCCATTGCAGAACAATAGCCTTCAGTCCTCGCGCGACTCTGACGTCACAAATATCAGAGATTATTTAAAACAGTATTCCGGAACCGATATCATTTATTGCGCCAATCCAGGGAACGCTGGCGACGCTCTCATTCAGATAGCAACTCTGCAATTATTCAAGAGCTATCGCATTCGATACCGCATCGTCCCTTGGGATACCCAACAGTCTCTCGCAAACAGCATTGTCTTTTTTGGAGGAGGCGGCAATCTCATACCCGACTATCAGCACGCCCGCCGCTTCATTCTCCGGTATCACAAACAGGTGCGCAAATTCGTTGTATTGCCCAGCACGATTGCAGGACACCCAGACCTGCTAACCACCCTCGGAGCGAACGTGGAGGTATTCTGTCGAGAACGTGTTTCCTATGACTACGTGTCACAAATCTGTGCCGTGGCGAAAGTCCACCTGTCTCATGACCTGGTCTTTTCACTTGACCTTGCGCAGCTCGCCAGGCCGTACTTGATTCCTCGGTTCCTCTTTGAGTGGTTGTGTTGCCTGGCGCACAAACTGCGACTGCCGTTTGTCAAACACCGTCTACGGACACGTCAGCTATTACACCTGTGGGCCGCTTGTCGGGCACATGCACTGCCAAAAAACAACCAACCACAGTCGCTGAATGCGTTTCGTACAGACGTGGAAGCGCTGCGAACATCGCTGCCTGCGAACAACGTAGATCTTTCCAGTCTATTTTCTATCGACACATACCCGCCGCGTTACTCGCACCTGACAAGCCATGCTTTCCTCGCCACACTACGGCGCGTTAACTCGGTCTCTACAGACCGTTTGCATGTCTGTATCGCAGCCGCACTGTTGGGAAAAGAGGTCTCTTTTCATGCCAATAAGTATTTCAAGAATCGTGCGGTATACGAGACGTCACTTGCCGGACATTTCCCCAACGTACGGTGGGCGGATGAATCGACAGACTTGCCTTTGTCTTAGACTGGAAATCACATAGCGGAGACTGCGCCGACTGGGCCGCCGTGGACAAATCACGACACCATCCCACCCGCCGTCAAACCACGTCCCACTCAGGGCTCGGGCGGCGCCATGGCTTGATCCGGGGCGCTGGCGGTTGCACGTGGATAGCCACAGAGTTTCATCACAACCCAGACGATTGCCGCCAGCACGAAGGCGACCCCGTACTCGGTTAATGGAATCAGTGTCACCTGGTGAATCTGACCGATGCCGATCTGGGAATAGACGATCGACACAGCAACAACGTAGACCAACAAGAAACCCCAGCGGGCCCTGACCGACAACCCGAGTCCATGCATCTGCGTGACAATGAATAAACCGGCGAAGCCAAAGCAAAACATCTGCCAGAAATCGGGAGCGTTACTGAGGGCCACCAAAGTCCCGTGGATCAAGACCAGCACTTCCTGCGTCAGCATCCACCAGCGATTCACATGCATCCGTGTGAAGAACAGGCTGCCCTGCAACAGCAGTAAAAACATGTAGAGAAAGCCAAGCAGATGACCCGGTGTACTCACCATGGGGTGGTACCAGAATGTGTAGATCGTCGCCCACGCGAAATAGTAGCCGTGATACTTCCGCAGCGCCCGTGCCGACTCCGCCATCATCCGGCCACCGACCTGCCGACCAAAGAACATGCCGCGCCGCTGATTTTCCATCAGCAGCACAATCACCAGCAACAGAATCACAGACCATTGGGAACTCTGCTCCGGAACATCCAGGGCCAGTCCATCGTAGAAGATATGAGTCTGGACAAAGTGCAGTGTGATGAAACCGGCATTCGCCCCGAGTGCGAGAACATTGATCCGGCTGAGCGAGTTGCTGTAGCCACTGCCTTGTGCCTGGGATCGCCAGATCAGCCACCAGAGCGTCAGCTGGTGCGCCGCGTAGCATCCCCAAACCGAGAGCCGCGTCCAGAACGTAGGTGCCGCAGAAACCCACGGATACCAGAACGGGACGGGGCGATCCGCACGCAGCTGGAACGCATCGAGCCGATCACCGGCGAGCCAGATCAAGCCCGTAAAGCCGAAACAGAAGCCGACTCCCAGGATCAGACCCCGCGTCTGACTGATGCGGTTCGTCGTGGAAACATTTGCCATCCGCGAATTCTACTGCGTGGCCCAGGTGATGCGAAGCCGCTGCTGCCCTCCTGACCCACGCAGGCGCACCGGTTCATTCCAAATTAGAACACCGCTGTTTTGGGTTGGGAAAACGTGTCTCGCCAATCCCAACGACAGTCAGCAGATTATCCGTCGAAGAAAACTGCAAACAGTTCAGGATGTTTCTTCACTGTGGCAGCAGAGCGGTGGCTGTTCCTTACGGTTAGATGTCACCGCCGATCATGTCGATCTCTTCGGCATCAGCTTCTCTGCAAAACACATTCAACAACCCATCCGAGGATTCGCGGAGTATCATATGACAACTTCCACCGTCTGAACGAGTCCAATAATATGTCTTGGTTTCCCTCGGTTTGTGGTAAAAGCGGGCTCGGTTTGGTTCTCCGAGTTTCTCCTTGGCTTTCGCAAACACGGTAGCATTAGATGTACAAGGGAAATGCCATTGAATTCGGCCTATCGCATCTCTGTAGTGCAGTGATGACACGCTGACGCGTATCACTGCATGGACATCGTCGTGCCTGGTGGCACTGCCGTCCACTAACAGTCCCACCTGATAACAGCGATCGTTGTCACCACCAGCCGATACAACCCCCTTGGTGTTTTTTACGCTGGCAAGAAACTCGGAGAACGAGTCACCCATTTCGTGACCACGGAAATCAAAGTCACGTGTGCGGTGTGCAGTGGTGGTATCGCAACCAAAACAAAGGAGAGACAGGATGCAAAGTGCGGTACATTTCATGAAAGTCAGATTGTCTGAGTGAAATGGATGCGATTGCCAGACGCTGAGTGAAGGTGGCGTTTTAGTGGCTCGCTTTCAGCTTCCCTGATGACACGAGATGCGCCAGGTCATCGCAACGAACCGGCGAGCTTTATCTTCTCTTCTTTTCCTGAGTTTTGCTTGCTCTAAAGTTCTCTCAGGGTGTTTTTGTCACTTTGCTTGAGGAGAAAACTCTAGCGACATCCACAACGACACACCTGTGGATCCCGCAGCGTCTGTCGGATCAGTTGCCGGCCGCTGTAGGCCAGGTTCCCATGATTCAAGGGCGAGGACCCGCCGGCGTCCGCGGCCCCATACGGTCAAACGGGAGCTGCTCGAATCCCAGCTGCAGCGCCGGCGATCCGGCCCGCAATCGATAGTCGCCCTGAGCGGGATCGACAAACAGGGGATCTGCCACGACCGAGTGCTGGTCAAATCCCATTTCGCGCCACCGCTGCCAGGATTCGCCCGGCACGCCCACTAATTTCAATGGCTGCCCGCTGGCCGGAAAGTAGACGTTGTAATCGCACTCGGCGATGCCATTGGTGTCGCGGGCCCGCAGCAAGGCAGCGTTCGGGGATTTGTAATAGACGATATTACGGCGCCAGCGATTGCCAGCGGCGCCCGCGGCGACCGCGGCGTCAAACTGGTAGGTGCTGCTTTCGACCATGATGTTATTTTCCACCAGACAATCTTCCGGCTGCGAATAACCGCCACCGAGGAAAACCCCGCCCCACACGTTATTGATCGTCAGATTCCCGTATACCTGGGCGCGGCGCGGCGAGTTATCGTAGTAGATCCCCCAGGTAAAGTGGGGCTTCTCGAGTCGCTCGTGGCTGGGCGTACCTGCCGGGTCATCCACTTCACGGCCATAAGGAGCCACACCGTAGACGTCACGAATGCGGTTGTAGCGCACGACGCTGTGCCGATTGAGAACCGGGTCTTCTGGCAGAATACACCAACGGTTGTGATAGACGCCGCCGGCGTCCGCCATAACCAGACACAAGGTATGGACGTCGTTGTACTCGATGTAATTGCGGCCAAACCCCATCGAAAAGTACATGGCGTGATGCGGCTGGTCGTGGATCAGGTTGTGCGAAATGACGTTGTCGCGGCAATTCATTCCATGAAAGTGAATGGCGGCGCCAAAGCCATCGGTAAGACCGCAGTGATGAATATGGTTGTCCGAGATGACGTTGCCAATTGCCCAGGGTAGTCGGCTGGACATCGCCCGGAAGCGCGCGTCGTTGCCCCGCCAGACCGGCTTGAAGTCGTAGGGCCAAAAGTCCAGATCGGCCAGGCAGATCGCCTGGGCCCCCGCGCCGACAATCTCGTTTTGCACGATCTGGTGGTACGCGTTGTAACCGTGCAACCGGATCGCATCACCGCCCACCTGGTCGAAGCGGCAGCCCTGCACGCGGCAGTGTTCGGCGTTCTCCATCAAGAACGCGTAGCCCGCCGAATTCGGTCGATTGCAATCGATGTACCCGGGGTGCTTGGCAATCGGATTGGGATAGACGGTCAACGTCTGGGTAAACGTCAAACCCTGGAAATGGATGTGCCGCACCGGCTGCCCTGATGTCGACCGGACTTCAATCAAGCGGTCCAGGACCGGAAAGGTAACGGACTGTCCGGCTGGCACGCCGGCTCCCGGCGGCCAGAAGTAGAGACGCCTGGCATCAGGGTTAAAACACCATTCACCCGGCTGGTCGAGATGTTCCAGTAAATTCTCCACGCGAAACCGGTTGCCCTTTTTCAAACGGCTCCAGGGTGGGACGTGTGTCCTGGTGACGGTGATCGTGCGACTCTGGCGGTCGGTGACGGCAATCGGCATGAAGTCATTGATCCAGGCCAGTCCTGGCACCGTAAACAGTTCACCATGCTGTGGGTTGGCCCAGGCGCCGGAAAACACGCCAGGTTCCCAGCGAAGCGTCGCGGGGGTCGTCGAATCGACGGGCAGTGTCTCGGCGATGAAGGCCCAGCCCCCGTCCCAGGGATGCGCGGGATCGAAATTGGGGTGGCGCGCCCGGATCTGCCGCTGTCCGTCCAGAAAAAGCGTACGAAACCGATAGTACTGGTTCTCCTGCTGCGGTAACTCGGCGACCAGGATGCGGCCCTCATGCGGCTGCCAGTCTGCAGCTGCCCGACCACCGCTCAGCACCGGCCGCTCACCCGGATACGCCATGTAGACAATCGGGCTCTCGGCCGACCCCGAATCACGGTCGGAAAACACGACCGAGAGATCTGGTTGATACGTACCGCCACGTAACATCACCACGATGGGACCCGGTTGACGGTCCTGCTGGTTGATGGCGCGGACCGCATCACGGGCCCGCGACAAGGTCCGAAAGGGTTGCTCCAGAGAACCTGGATGCTGGTCATTTCCGCTAGGGGCCACGTAAAACTCCGCCCCGTCCGCCGCCCTCTCCCAGAGGGTTATCGGCTCCTCAGCGCGAACCGGGGGGAGCGCCAGTCGCCAGACCAACAACAGTAGAAACATCAAACGGAACGTCATATCGGTTCTCCCTGGGAACGGGTGATCGACCAAGGGGCACGATCTGGCCGCCCGGCAACGATGTGATTGTAAGGCACGGCGCTATGCTTTGTCTCTGCAAGGAGTCTCTGCAAGGAGTCCCAAAGCAGCAGGTCGTCCACGACACAAAGTCGCCGCCGGGGCAAATCGATGCCCCGGCGGCTGCCTGT
>CAZITS010000247.1:0-7561 GCA_964542185.1 uncultured Pirellulaceae bacterium | reverse complement strand
ATGGAATCACCGTGGTGAAATACCACGGTGCTGCGACTGGCCGAGTAACAGGCAGGTCAACCCTTGACAACGCCAATGGGTCGTAAACGCGCTACTTTGCGCGCCAAATCAGCGCGGTGGACCACGTCAACGACGTGATCGACGTCCTTGTACGCAGCCGGCTGCTCTTCGGCAAGTCCGCGCCAATTGCGAGCTCGGGCGATCACACCGCGCTCCGCCAGTTCCTGGTCGATCCGCCGTCCCTGTGCGTGCTTGACAGCAGCCCGGCGACTGAGCCGTCGACCCGCTCCATGGCAGCAGGTCCCGAATGTCTGCTCCATACTGCCCGCTTGCCCCACCAGCACCCAACTGGCCCGTCCCATGTCACCTGGAATCAACACGGGCTGACCGAGCGCCCGATAGGCTGTAGGCAATTCCGGATGATGAGCGGGGTACGCCCGGGTGGCTCCCTTGCGGTGCACCCACAAGGGACGTACACGGTCGCCCACGCGGTGCTCCTCCAACTTGGCAATATTGTGGGCCACGTCATAAACCAGTTGCATGTCGAGCTGCTGCCAGGAACGACCAAATACTGTGGCAAAAGACTCTCGAGCCTGGCAGGACAACAGCTGTCGGTTGCACCACGCATAGTTGGCCGCGGCACACATCGCCCCCAGATAACGCTGGCCCGGTGGACTGTTAACAGGGGCACAGGCCAACTGTCGATCGGGCAAATCAATCCCGTAGGCCTCGGGAACACCTCGCAAGTCAACCAACGCATCATCACAGACCTGGTACCCCAGTCCGCGCGAGCCGGAGTGGATCATGACGCAAACCATATCCTTGCGCAAACCGAATACCTGGGCCGCTAACGGGTCACAAATCTCATCGACAATCTGTACTTCCAGGAAATGGTTTCCCGACCCGAGTGTCCCGCACTGGCGCGTACCACGTTGAATCGCCTTCTCGCTCACCAATTCCGGTTCCGCATGCGCCAGAAAGCCTCCCGCTTCGGCGTATTCCAGATCTTCGTCTGTCGCCAACTCGCGGGCACGCAAATACGGCACACCGGCACCCAGAAGCTGTCGCAACTCCGCTGGGCTGAAGTGGTATTTTCCCGTACGGCCGACACCGGCAGGTACATCCCGAAAAAGGGTATCGACCAGTTGACGCAGCCGCGGACGAACTTCATTCCAATCGAGGTTGGAACGTAAGAGACGAACACCGCAATTGATGTCATAGCCCACGCCGCCAGGTGAAATGACACCACCCTCCTCCGGATCGGTGGCACATACACCGCCAATGCAAAAACCATAACCCCAGTGAATGTCCGGCATCGCCAGACTGGCGCGTTGGATGCCGGGAAGACAGGCCACATTGGCAACCTGATCGACCGCCGGATCATCACGAATGTCGGTGATCAATCGATCGTCGGCATAAATCAACCCTTCAACCCGCATGCCGATTCGGTCTTGCCGAGGAATCCGCCAACAGACGTCATTGACTTTCTCCAGGACGTTTCCGGACCGCCGTCTGGCCATCGTTTGCCTCCCCTGATTCCGCTCCCCGCTACGGGCCTGCTCGACATCTGCCTACCAGTCATTCTCGACATCGTGCGCCAATTTGCTGCGTCAAGCTGAAACGCTCCCTCGAGAAATACGACACACCACGCGATACTTCGCGGGCTGACCATTCGTCAGGGCGTCCACAATCGCTCCGACGTCTCGGAACTCTTGCCCGGCAGTTCGCCGACGCGGCGCGCTTTCATTCGCACATAGGGAGGAACGTAACAGCTACGGTGGCCAAAGCTCCCCAGGGCAGCAGTCGAATCCGCGTGCACCGGCTCGGTCAAGTCTTCGATCACAAAACCCGCTCGGCAGAGTCCCCCCACCAGTTGTCCCCAACGATGCAAGAACTCGAGTGTACCTTCCTCTCGATGCAGACTGCCCACAACCGGCGGTAGTGGGCCGGCGCGATAATAGGACTCACTCAGTTCGTAACCCGCCGGTGAGGGTTGCACATCGGCCTGCAGACTCACAGGTTGCTTGTGCTGACTGATGTACAAGCCACCGGGGCGAGTCACCCGAGCTACCTCCTGGTAGACGGGCTCAATGTCCGGCACATAACACGTACTGACCGGATGGATGACGATGTCAAAGTGCCCCGCGTCAAACATCGGCAGGTAGTCCATGGACGCCTCGACGGTGTGCACCTGCAGCTTCCGCTCACGCGCTCCTTCGCGATCGAGCTCCAACGTGGCCGGACTGATGTCGACGACAGTCACCTCCGCGCCAGCAGCTGCGTAAATCAGCCCATGCTTGCCACCACCAGCACCCAGACAGAGCAATCGCCGGCCCCGAATATCCCCTCCCAGCCAGCCCACCGCATCGACGGTCTTGAGAGGATCCGCCAGATCTGATTCGCGGGCCGGCGCGGTAAAGCGTTCGCGGTTCTGCACCCGTTGATCCCAGGCGCGACGATTGTGCGCGTGAACTGGAGAATGCGAGGAACCTGATGTCATCAGATCGTCCTTCGGACCGAAACTGGCCACCGATCGAAAACAAAGAAGCCTGACCAGTCAACCCAGACGCCAACCTTAACGCTAAACCGGCTGGCGCGCGCCGCTAGTGCATCTGAACGCCGAGGAAATACGACAAGAAAGTGACCACCAGGTACGTCGACAACAAGACGACCCCAAAGGGACGTTTCAAGCGATCATCAGACGCCTGCCAGATACCGCAGCGAAAGACCAGCAGAATGAACAACATCGCTGGAAACTGCATCTGGAAAAAATGATACTCTGCCCGCAAACCCGCCGGGGTCACTGCGGCAGACAGGCCCGCCACAAACAAGACATTGAGAATGTCCGCGCCGACAATGTTCCCGACCGCCAATTCCCCCTGGTTCTTGCGAACCGCCGCCATGGCGATACAGAGTTCCGGCAGCGAGGTGCCAAACGCCACCATCGTGGCAGCAATCACGCTCTCAGGCACCCCGAAACGTTCGGCAAGCAGGGTCGCAGATCCAATCAAGAACATCGAACTGGCAACGACCAGGGCCACCGCCGCAAGCAAGGCAACCAGCACCAGGATCACCGGTCGCTCGTCGCTTTCGATCTCTTCGTCGGCCGTCGCCGTCTCGCCACGCGCTAAGCGAACCGACCAGACCATATAGATCAACAACAGTGCGACCAGCACAAATCCAGCTGAACGTGATAAGGTGCCACCCCCACCCTCACGGAACATACTCAAGGGATCGTCCCAGGGAATACTGAGGGCGACCAACAGAACTCCACAACCAAACTGGACCCAGCCCTGCCGATTGACGACCGACCGCGTAAAAGGCAGCGGCTTCAACAAACAAGCCAGCCCTAGAATCAGTCCTGTATCGCAAATGATCGAACCGACGGCATTCCCCATAGCCAACCCGGGCGAACCATTGATCGCAGCCAGCACCGAGACGGCAGCTTCCGGCGCCGTGGTGCCCAAACTGACAATCGTGGCACCGACAATCACCCGTGGGAGTCCCAGTCGCAGCGACAAACCGACCGCCAGGTCGACCAGCCAATCCGCTGATTTCCCCAGTACCGCAATACTCACAATCAAGACTGCCAGCAGTACCAGATTTCCTTTCGGACTGAGCCACGCACGGATCCGCTCCTGCGGATCCAATGACTCGGTGCTCTCCGCATCAGCACCCGGGGCACCTGCGGCCGGCTCATCCGCGTCTGCATCACTGGTCACCGGAGCGCTGGCAGAAGCAGATTCCTTGGAGTTCCCGGTTGACTCTGCCGGAGATTCCTGGGCACCGCGCAACAACGCTGTCATCGGGGCGGCTGAAAACACCGACCATCCCAGCACCAGTAAACAACAGACCACAACCGCGCGGAGTGACATGGACAACCCCAACCAGGAAAACCGGGACGAATAAAATCAGCACCTGAATCTTACCACCCACTTACCTGTGCCGGAATCGGCCTGGCCGGCAATGTCACTTGGCGACCATGTCACCTGGCGGCTGCAATCTGGTTGCTACGGTGGGCAGTTCCCTCTGCCAGCCTTGCCCCTGACGGCGGGCCTGGTCGCGCGGGGCCGAATCCAAGCCACTTTATCGATCCGCGAGCCACGGTTAACCCGAACCCTGGTTTGCCGGAAAAACGCGTAGTTGCCAGTTCCAGGAACTGCGACGCGTTCCCTGTATCTCCTGCACAAGGGCACCCGCTCGTCAACGCGGAAACGGTTTGCTAGGATGCAATCGCTTTCGCGACAGCCTGTTTTTACTTCAAGTCAAACCGTCATTGTCGAGGGGAAGGGCACCTTCTATGGCTCTGGACGCCTACTCACTCTGTCCCTGTGGCAGCGGCAAAAAAGTCAAGTTCTGCTGCTCGCGGAATATCATTCAGGAATTGGACAAAGTCCAACGCGCCTTGGAAGGCAAGCAGCGGGTCGCAGCGTTGGGACAGCTTAACCAGCTGCTCAAAAAAAACCCACAACTTCCCTGTTTGCTGCATTTGAAAGCAGTCATTCAGATCAGCCGCGACGAACTGGACGACGCCCGTGCGACCGTCGACGGTCTTTTGCAGGCAGCTCCCGAAAATCCGGCTTCGCTTGCCCTGGGAGCTGAACTGACGCTGCTCGAAGACAAGGTCACCGCCGCTGTCAGCCAAGTGCAACTTGCCTTGGAGCACCTGGAAGACGACATGCCCGTCGAGTTGTTTGGTGCACTTGTCTCGACCGGACGAGCGCTGCTGCAAACAGGTGATCTCCTGGGGGCCCGCGGACATCTGATGTTTGCCAACGCCGCCAGCCAGGGTGCCAACGAAGAACTCGCCTCGCTCGTCGCGGGACTTCATCGCGACCCGAAAATCCCCTTACTGCTCAGAGACAGCCTCGACCCACTACCGTGCCCGGAAGACGTCGCCTGGCAAGGCGAGTTTGCTGCCGCCATCCGCTGCTGGTCGCGCGGACGTTGGCGACTCGCGGTGGAACAACTGAGTTCTCTCGACGACAAGGTTCCCCAACAACGAGCGGTACTCAAAAACCTGGCGATCGCCCGTGGCTATCTGGGTGACCTGCCAGCAACCATCGCTGCCTGGCGGAGGTTTGCCGCGTTAGAGTCGCTGGGACTCGATGAACGTCTGGAAGCGGAAGCCCTCGCCCAGTTATTGGATGTCGAAACAAATCGCCAGCAACTCGATGAGATTCGGTTGACCTCGACTGTCACGGACGCCTCGCAACTGTCGGAACGGTTTCTGTCCGATGACCAGCTGACACGGATCCCCTTCGATCCACCTGACGGAGAAACCGATGATGGCCCTCCGCCTCGTCACGTGTTTGGATTGCTCGATCGATCCCTACCCAAATCTGGCGCGGACCTGACACGTGAAACCGTTCCCAACATGGTCGGTGTGGCCTACCTGTTCGGCAAAGAGACCGATCGTGAAGCGCGGATCGAATTCGTCACGGTCAAAGACGATGGTTTTTCAGCAGCGTGCGACCTGCTGGAATCCAAACTAGGTGATGAAAAAGGCTCGGACAGCAACCAGGAAACTGTCGGTAGTGTCTCGGCGATCCGTCAAGCGCTCTCCTGGAACTGGCGGATGCCGGACGATACACCACGCGATGTACAACAAACGCTGATGGATGAGCAGCGGCGTGAAATGATGTTCCAGAAGTGGCCGGCAACGTCACTCAGCATTTTGGACGACAAAACACCACGTGACGTCACCGGTGACGCAAGCTATCAGGTGCGTCTGCTGGCAGCCGTCTTGCTGCTGGAACTGGCCGCGGAACAAAACCAATGGGAACTGGATTTCAACGAACTGCGTCGCGATCTGGATTTACCGGAGGCCGACGTACTCGAGCTCGACGGACTCAAACTGGAAGAGCTTTCGATCGTCCGGATTTGCCGGCTTCCGTTTACCGAGTTGAGCGAGGACCAACTACTCGCCTCACTGCAGCTGGCCGCGACACGACAAGCCAGCCGGGCTGCCCGGCAAGCAGGCCTGGAGCTGATTCGCCGCGACAACTTTGAAAACACCGGGGAACTTGATAAAGCACAAGTCTACGGAATGCTGGCGAATCTCTCTGGCAGTAGTGACCAGGCCGTCGAGTATCTCCATTTGGCGCGAGACGCGGCTGTGGCGGCAGAAAATTCTCCCGCCACCTGGCTGCTCAATGAGCTCTCTCTGCGAATCGTACGGAGAGAATCGGAACTGGCCCAACAGATCTTTGAACAAGTTCGCGCGCAGCACCTGGAAGAGCCTGGAGTCTCGGAGAATCTCTACAAGATTCTGGAATCGTACGGAATGCTGCCGCAAGGCAGTCAAGCCATGCCTAATCCGGCAGGGCTGGCAACCCCGGTCGCGACTCCCCCAGCACAAGCAGACGAATCGCAGACACTGTGGACTCCGGATGCCGATTCAGCCACCTCCGACAGCACACAGAAACCCAAGGAATCAAAGCTCTGGGTCCCCGGTATGGATTAGCTGGCAGAACCAGCCCGACAGCCGGTGCCCTGGCGGACGTTCCCTGGCCTGCCAAACCCGGGAACCCAAGTTTGCATTGGCAAAGGACCGTTACCCGGCAAGCGGTCAAAAACCGGTTGCTCCAGATTGAAACAGATTCCGGCACCAGAATCTCTGCCTTCACGTCGCAGATTCACGAGTTGCTGCCATGGCGGACACCGACACCGATCTCGGCTTTATGTCACGGGCCCTGGACCTGGCGGCGCGTGGTCAGGGAACTGCCGAACCCAATCCGCTAGTCGGTTGCGTGGTGACACGTAACGGACAAGTAGTCGGTGAGGGCTGGCATGAACAGTACGGACAGGCCCATGCCGAAATCAACGCGCTGCGTGAAGCGGGCGCGGAGGCGGCCGGGGGCACTCTCTACGTAACCTTGGAACCCTGCTGCCATCATGGCCAAACGCCCCCCTGCACCCAGGCAGTCCAGGCCGCCGGCATCAGCCGTGCTGTGATCGCCCAATCCGATCCGTTCCCGCAAGTAAACCGACGAGGCATCGCGGAACTGGAGGCGGCGGGGATCACCGTCGAAGTGGGATTGCTGGCAGCACAGGCGCGTCATCTGAACGCACCTTACATCAAACGGTTGACAACCGGCGAGCCGTGGATTCATGCCAAGTGGGCCATGAGTCTGGATGGGAAGATCGCTACGCGTACTGGCCACAGTCAATGGATTTCCGGACCCGCATCACGGCAGCGCGTGCACCAACTGCGGGGACGGATGGACGCCATCGTCGTGGGGCGACAAACGGCGCTCACAGATGACCCACTTCTCACGGCGCGACCCGCGGGGCCACGTATCGCAACACGCGTGGTACTCGACTCGCGTGCTTGCTTGCCACTGGAAAGCCAACTCGTACAAACTGCGCGGGAAACACCTCTACTGGTAGCTGCCGGCCCCGCTGCCGATCCCGAGCGGGTGAATCATTTGACAAGTGCTGGCTGCGAAGTGCTGCAATTGGCCGATCCCAATCCGATCCAACGCCTGCAGCAACTATGGCAGATACTGGGCCAACGCGACATGACCCATGTTTTGGTTGAAGGCGGGGCCCAGGTATT
>CAZITS010000246.1:0-7568 GCA_964542185.1 uncultured Pirellulaceae bacterium | reverse complement strand
CGGCCAGATTCACTCCCCAAGTCAATCCCGCTAACCACCACAGCGTCAGCGGAAACACAGCTGTTTGCCGAGACAGGGAATGTAATGAATACCGTTGCAACATGGTCCTCTCCTCCAAACAAAAGAGGTCTACCGGTTCCATTGATCCTAAGAACCGTCGCGAAACCGGTCAATTCACTCTGTCAATTGGTGGCGTGAACCTCGTACTTCCGGATCCCCAAGGAACGGGTGACCAGATAGAATAGGAGAAAGTACTGACTGGCCACTGGTCTTCTTTCGGCTGATGCCCCCCGATGCCAACTTCACAGACTCTGCTAACAGCCCTCTTGCTCGCTCTCGGACTGACACCACTGTGGACTCAGGTGCGAGCCGCAGAGCGGATGCCACGGCAAGTCCGCTTGTTGCTGGAACGCAGGTGCGTTGCCTGCCACAACGAACAAGAATCCAAGGGAAATTTATCGCTGGCCCAGTTCGCTGCGGCGCAACGAGGTGGCGATAATGGACCGGCCATTGTTGCCGGCAAGCCAGGCGAGAGCCTGTTACTGGCTTACGTCAGTGGTGCAGGCCCGGAAATGCCCAAAGAAGGCCCGCCGCTTTCCGACGCGGAAATTGCTCAGCTGCGAGATTGGATCCAGAGTGGCGCGTCCTGGCCCGAGAACACGATCTTGACGGAGCGCAGCCCGGCAGATCTGAATTGGTGGTCTCTGCAACCACTTCAGCAGCCGCCTCTTCCCCGACTCCGCTCCATCAACAGAGCAAACAAACTGCGTACACCAATCGATGCGTTCGTGTTGGCACAGCTCGAACAGCGTGATTTGGGTTTCTCGTCCGCAGCGGATCGTCCTACGCTTATCCGTCGTCTCTACTTCGATTTACTTGGACTGCCACCGACACGCAAAGAAATACACCGATTTGTCCAGGACCCTGATCCACATGCCTATGAAAAACTGCTGGATCGTTTGCTTGCTTCTCCTCGATATGGTGAACGGTGGGCACGGCATTGGTTAGATCTGGTGCACTACGGAGACACACACGGATATGACAAAGACAAACCCAGGCCCAACGCCTGGCCCTATCGGGACTATGTGATCTCTGCATTCAACACGGATAAACCCTACCGGCAATTTGTACGCGAACAAATCGCTGGTGACGTGCTTTGGCCCAACACGACAGACGGGATTACCGCCACCGGATTCCTGGCAGCGGGCCCCTGGGACTTTATTGGGCACGCAGAAGTACCGGAAACGAAAATTGACGGCCAGGTCGCCAGACATCTGGACCGGGACGACATGGTAACGACGACGATCTCGACTTTTCTCAGCACGACAGTTCAGTGCGCCCAGTGCCATCAGCATAAATTCGACCCGATTTCGCAACACGATTACTACAGTCTGCAAGCGGTATTCGCCGCATTAGACCGCGCGGACAGACCGTATGACAGCGATCCTCAGGTCGAACGTCGTCGGCGCCAGCTGGCTACCCGTCTGAAAGTGCTGAAACAGCAGCAAACAGCATTACAAAAACAAATCGAGCAAAAGAAAACAGACCCCATTCGCAAACTGGAAAAACAGCAAAAAGAACTTCAAACACAGCTCCAGAAGTCCTCGGGAAAGGCAACGGAGCGAAGCGCACCGGCGATGGGATACCACAGCCAGGTCGCCCAAACAGAGACAACCCACAAGTGGGTACAGGTCGATCTGGGGCAAAGTCTGCCGCTTGACCAGATCTTGTTGTTCGGGGCGCACGAATACGGCTGGTCCGATTTTGGCTTTCCGCATCGCTTCAAAATCGAGGCTGCCAACGACCCGGCTTTCCGGCAACCGCACATGCTGGCAGACCAGACAGCGGTCGACCAGCCACGGCCAGGTGCGCGTGCCTTGCGATTTACTGGACAAGGTCACCAGGCCCGCTATCTCCGAGTCACCGCCACTCGACTCTGGAATCGGCGCCGGCAGGGAAATCCCCAGACAAAAGATTGGATCTTTGCCATCGGAGAACTGGCTGTCCTCAGCAACGGGCACCTTGCCAAGATCCACAATGTCACGGCACAAGACAGTATTGAAGCACTTCCCAGCTGGGGGCGGCAAAACCTCGCCGACGGGATCTACGGCAAATTCAATCTGCCCGACCTGGCCGAAGTCCAATATGGAATCACCAGTCCGAGCAACGGGTACCACAGTCAGATGGTTCCAGCGGCCAACACCCTCAAGTGGGTACAAGTCGATCTTGGTGCACGCTACCCAGTTCAGCAGATCGAACTGGTCCCCGCCCGTCCTACCGACTGGAAAGAGACTCCAGGATTTGGATTTCCGGTCCGCTTTCGGCTCGAAGTCGATAACGACCCGAAGTTCCCCAACCCGCAACTCATCTTCAATCAACAACAGCGCGATTTTGCCAATCCTGGGAATCAGCCCGTCGTCGTCCGCCCACAAAATACAACAGCCCGTTACGTCCGGCTAACTGCCTCGCGACTGTGGGATCGCGGAGATCAAAAACATGCGTTAGCGCTTGCTGAAATAGCAGTATTTTCCGAGGGCCAGAACATTGCTCAGGGAGTCCCGGTGACGGCACTGGATTCGATCGAGTCGGGCCGCTGGCAAAGGAAATTCATCACCGACGGTTTTACCAGTCGAACACCGCTGTGGAGCGTAGAGAGACTGCTGCTAGCCCGCACCGCGGTACCAGCAGACCACCAGGCACTGCAAACACTGACGCGTCAGCTCGAAGACCAACTGAGGGGCATTGTCACGCCCGCTATGCGCCGTCAGCAAGAGAAACTTCAGGCAGAGTTAGCGGAGATCCAGTCCGCCAAGCAAACACTCCCGGCACAACAAATGGTCTACGCGGGTACGGTCCACCACGGTAGTGGTGCTTTCCGTGGCACCGGGCACACTGGTGGAAAACCACGCGCCATCCACCTGCTAACGCGTGGAGACGTCACGCGACCAGGCGTACTGGTAGAACCGGGAACCCTGGGAATCATCAATCAAGTGCCGGCGCAGTTTTCGCTAAAACCTGACCACTCGGAAGGTGATCGACGTGTCGCGCTGGCAGAGTGGATCACCCACCAAGAGAACCCACTCGTCTGGCGTTCCATCGCCAATCGTATCTGGCAACACCATTTTGGACGTGGCATTGTCGATACACCCAACGATCTGGGGAGAATGGGAAAATTGCCTACACACCCTCAGTTGCTCGACTGGCTCGCTGTGGAACTACGAGACCGAGGCCAGTCACTGAAACGCCTGCATTGGCTGATTTGTAACAGCCGCACGTACCGTCAGATTTCAAACCGTCACCCCCGCGGGCTACGGACCGACCGTGACAATCTCTATCTGTGGCGTATGAACCGCCGCAAGCTCGAAGCTGAGGCAATCCGTGACGCAGTACTTTGGGTTTCCGGGCGATTGAACCTGCAAATGGGTGGCCCTGGGTTTCGTGATTTTGTCTTGGAGAAACCAGAACACTCCCCGCATTATGAATATGACAAATATGACCCCCGCAATCCCGCGGGACATCGCCGTGCGGTCTACCGCTTTCTGGTCCGCTCGCAACCACAGCCTTTCATGGACACCCTCGACTGCGCGGATCCATCGCTACGGGTAGACAAACGAAATGAAACATTAACGGCCTTACAAGCCTTGTCCATGTTGAACAATAAATTCATGGTGCAGATGGCAGATGAATTTGCAAAAGATCTGACATCCCATTACGACGGCACCCAGGCCCAGCTGAACGCGGCGGTACAACGATCGCTGGGCAGATCGATACGACCCGACGAACGCGAGGCACTCACTGCGTACACGCATCAACATGGCCTGGTCAATACCTGCCGGTTACTGTTCAACCTCAGTGAATTCATGTTTGTTGATTAGATCAACTCGACGAGGATTACTGTATGCGTCAGCGGATTGACCACAACAACGAAACACCCTCCCTTTCCAGGAGAGCCCTGCTCTCGCAAGTCGGACAAGGTTTCGGCAGTCTTGCCTTGGCAGGCTGGTTGCAGCAGTCGTCAGCCACATCGGCAGTCGCCGGAATCGCTCAACCTGGTGCCGGGTCAGCAATGCCCAACCTGCACTACCCGGCCCGCGCCAAACGCGTGATTCAACTATTCATGGCAGGCGCTGCCAGTCATCTCGATCTCTGGGACTACAAACCGGCATTGGAAAAGTTCCACGGCAAGCCGTCCGATTTTGGTGAGCATGTCGAGGCCTTCCAGAATGGCCTGGGGCCCTGGATGAAATCACCCTTTCGATTCCGACCTTACGGCGAATCAGGAAAATACCTTAGTGATGCCGTTGCCCCACTGGGTGCCTGCGTCGATGACATCGCTTTCGTCCATAACATGGTGGGAAAAACAGGAGTACACAGTCAGGCCACCTACCTGCAAGCAACCGGATTTCAGCAGCCTGGATTTCCAGGAATGGGCGCGTGGGTCAACTATGCGTTGGGCAGTTTGAACGAAAATTTGCCGGCGTTTGTCGTGCTCCCAGACCATCGCGGATACGCCTCCAACGGCCCGAAGAACTGGCACGCCGCCTTTCTTCCTACCCACTCGCAAGGGACGATCATGCGACCCGGTACGGCCAATCCCATCGCTGATCTGTTTCCACCGCAAGTCGACTTCATCAACCAGGCCAGCGATCAAGCCGGCCTGGAATTATTAGGCCGACTCAATCGACAGTACGCCTCGCAGCGCACCGCCGACACACGTCTGGAATCGCGCATCCGGACTTATGAACTGGCCGCTCAAATGCAATTAAGCGCCCCCGATGCACTCGATCTGTCCAGAGAACCACGCCACATTCTGCGCATGTATGGCCTGGATCACGGGCAGAGTTCGTTCTCCAAAGAAATCAATCCCCAGGAAGAAGCAGACTATTTTGGCCGCAAGTGCCTGGTCGCCCGACGATTGATCGAGCGAGGTGTACGGTTTGTACAGATCTGGTCGGGGAATGACAACGGTTTTCCACGCCGCAATTGGGATAGCCATGAAGACATTCGTCGCGACCATGGACCGCTGGCAATGGGTATGGCGCGGGGTACCGCCGCACTGATTATGGACCTCAAACAACGGGGCTTGCTGGAAGACACCATTCTCTTGTGGACCACTGAATTTGGTCGCATGCCATCGACCCAGGGAACAAAGGGACGGGACCACAACCCGTATGTGTTTACCAACTGGTTATGTGGCGGTGGCATTCGCGGTGGCACGACTTATGGCCCCAGTGATGAGTGGGGATACAAGCCACTGGATCGCGCACGACCCACGCATGTCTACGACATTCACGCAACGATCCTGCGTTTGCTGGGCATTAATCACGAACGTCTAACCGTTCGACACAATGGCATCGATCGCCGCCTGACGGATGTGCATGGCGAGGTCATTCCGGAGCTGCTGGCATAACACAGCGTGTCCGCATAACAACGGATCCGTCAAATTGTGAGTACCTGTGGTGCTCACCACCCGACCAGCTAAATGCGCCCCGCAGTAGCCTCCCCATCATTATTTGCAGAATTCCATCGCCATGCCGGTTCAGTTGACATCCGATATTTTGCGGCGCACCTGCTCGGCAAACCGGTCGACACGAATCACCTGCCGACGATGGACTCCGCGGGCGATCCGTTCATGCGTGTCGTGGGCTTCAATCTGGAAGGTTGCCTGCCGACCTTGCACATGAATCGCCCGTGCTCGACAAACCACGCGAGATCCCAAAGGGGTGGCCGCCAGATGTTGCACGTCAACCTGGATACCTACAGTCCGTTCATTCTCGTCCAGAACCTCGTCCATTGCTGTCCGCGCCGCCTGCTCCAGAAATGCAATCAACTGCGGCGTTGAAAGAACTGCCGGCATTTGATGATCACTGAAGGGAATCACGTGTTCTGGAGCTACCACAAACTCGACTTCCGCTGTCGCGCCAACTTTAAGGGGTGCTCGCATGGAAGGAACCCTGCTGAAAGATGACCAGACCGAACACCAGTCGATTCGAGAAGCGCATGAAAGTACAGGGACAGTAGCCCTTGCCGGAAACCGCACTCAATCAGCACTGACCATCGTCGCCGCCCAATAAATACCATTCTTCAACAACTGGTTGAAGGCGGGCTGGCTGAAATCCTCTGGATGTCCCAGCGCCGTGTAAAACACGCGGCCACCATACTTGGAAGTATTTGTCCAGGCCAAGGGCTCAGGCTCTTTTCCAGGCACCGACCCAATCAAAAGTGGCGTCGCAGAAGTGACCAGCGGGCCCGCTTTATACAACGAACCAAAACCTTGCAGTTGATCGGTCTGAACACCGGCCAGCAGAGGATGACCACTGCCAGGGACGGAAACTTTTACAGACACAGCAACACCCGCGCCATGATGCCCGGTGTAATTCCCACCCAGGATATCATGATCAAACGTTTCCCAGGCCAGGTAACCGGCAGGTGGTTCTTTTCCATTCAAGGAAAACGGGTGACTGGCAGTACGGATTCCGACCACCGGTTTCCCACTTTCGATAAAGTCGCGAATCAGCGCCATCTGACTGGGAGGCAGAACACGTCGGCGGACACTTAGCAGCAAAACATCCGCATCCTGCAGCACATCGATACCTGGCAAATCGTTCCGCTCTGCGGCATTCGCGAAAATATGACTCACTCGAAAATCCTTGCCGAGTTGTTCCAGGCAGAACTTTGGCAGTGTGCGATTAGTTTCGTATTCCCGCTCAGCCGTTACCACGACCAGGTGGGGGCGAGTGTCCTGCTTGAATTGAAACGGTTGACCACCCAGGATTTGATCACTGGTAATCGTTGGACAAACCCATTTTTCAATATGCTCAACGATCAGATCCGTCCCCGTGAAATGACTCACGTAGGGTGCTCGAGCGGGATTGTACATGGTATCGGTCATATCTCTGACAAGAACGACTTGCTTGCCATTTTTTGCCATCTGCCGCAAACCAAACGGACGCCCCAGGACACACATATTGGTATGAACACCTACCAGCATGACACGAGCGATCCCCTTCATCTCCAGGACGCTCCAAATTTCTTCACCGTTGTCACTCACGTAGTCTTCGTTGCGAATCTCAAGCAGGTCAGTCTGAGCTTTCCACGGCGATCCTGGATTGCGCCCCATGGCCTTTAACTTGGCGGCCCACCGCTGGTGTTCCTCGAGATCGTCGTCCTCACCACCGTCCGACTGGTCAATTGGGTACGTCCCGTTTTCCTCCGCGGGAATCTTGTAACACCACTGGCCAATATCTTGCGGTATGTTTGTTGCCCGTGGAATCGTCTGTGCCCGCTTCCTGGCAGGGTGATCGCGGTAGCGGTCCATACAACTACTCGGGGCATGAATAATCGTGGCACCGCGCGACCGCATGTGATTAAGCAGCGCATTCATGCGCGGCGCCATCTCGGCACCTCGGCGGGTCGCGTTCAAACAATGGTGCAGATCCCACATATCACAGACAATGACAGCAACCTGCCCCACGTCCCACTGGGCAGACTCCACCAGGGCGTGAAAGCGGCCCGTTTTGGGCGCCGTTTCCTGGCGACTCCGCAACTGCAGCGCTAGTGTTGCACCT
>CAZITS010000245.1:0-7595 GCA_964542185.1 uncultured Pirellulaceae bacterium | reverse complement strand
TCGGCGGTTGCACCGATCTGGGCAATTTTGTTCTGCAACGCGTCGTGTTGGCGCACCAGCTGCCGGAATTCGGCATCCTGTTTTCGCAAGAAGAGACTGCGCAGGTACTGGTTCTCCGAAGGTGTGCGTTTGGCCCGCGGCTTGTGCAGTACCACGCTTAACTGGTTGGGGTATGCGCCAGGCAGTTGATACTTCGTTTGCAGCCACGCGCCGATCTGCGTCTCTTCCTGTGGAGAGAGCGCGCGGTCGAATAGCAGCAACTCCGCAACGTGCATTTCGGGTCCGTTGGCCATCAAGCAAGCGGCTGTCGTGTCACCACCCAGAATCAGGGCGCCGGATTGGAATCGGTGTTGATGGTTGGCAGCTCCGGCGTGAATTTTGAGCTGTTGCAACGTCCCGCTGACGCGTACCGCTGCATCGACCAGCTTGCCGCCGGCGTAACGCGCTGACCAGATTTGCGGCGTTCCCAATTCGACTTTGCCGGCGGTCGCGTCAAAGCTGTGTCCCGATGCCAGATCGAGTCTGGGATACGGTGTATCGACGGAGTCGATTTCCCAGATCATGCCAGCACCTGCCTGCTGGGGGTTGCCAAACAAGACGGCCTGGTGTCGCTTGACAGTCGTCGCGAGGGGAGTCACGACCAGGTAAATGGTGTAGGGATGGGCTCCTGCAAAATCGATGGCCGAGGAAGTTTTCAAAAAATGCTGGCTGGACTTGAAAGCAACCGCTGGCTGGCCGTTGATCGACGAAGTGCGAAATCGCGGAGCGCTGTCTGGTTGGCCACGCAGCTCCAGACCGTGCTGATTAAAGCCGCCAGTATCCTGCTTGTTGTGCCAGACGGTTACCGTGGCTCCCTCTTCCAGGTTGAGTGAGTCGGCGCTGTACCAGGCGAGTAACCCAGCCAGTTCCGCCGGTTCGCGCAAGCCATTGAGCTCTGCTGTCACAGGCTGCCAGGTTTCTCGCAGTTTGATCTCCCACTCGGTTTGCCGCGCATCGACGGTTTTCAGGGCAGTGGAAATCTTGTCCCGCTGTGACCGCAGTTCTGCCTGCAATGCGGCCCGACCGGTATCCTGGGAATCGCTACCAGACGTCAGCTTTCCTTCGTGCCACATCGAAGTCGGTCCGCTTTGTCCATTGAGCATCGCCAGTCCACGGAAGATCCCTGCCAGTGCGTAGTAATCTTTGGTGGGAATCGGATCGAATTTATGGTCATGGCAGCGGGCACACGAAAAAGACATGCCCAGAAAGGCGCGGGTGGTGACATCGATTTGCTCGTCGACGATATCCATCTTCAATTGTTCTTTGTCTGTTTCGGCGAGTCCTTTGGGGCCGAGCATGAGAAAGCCCGTAGCCAGATGCCGTCGCAGGACCTCGCGGGCCTCGGCCGCGGGATCGAGTCGATCTCCGGCGACCTGCTCGAGGATGAACTGGTCGTACGGCATGTCCCGGTTGAATGCTTCGATGACGTAGTCTCGATAACGCCAGGCATACCGCATCACGAAATTTCCATCGTTGGCAGTGGTATCTGCATACCGTACGACATCCAGCCAATGCCGTCCCCAGCGCTCACCGTAATGCCGTGAGTCGAGCAGTCGATCGACCACCTGTTCCCAGGCATTGGTGTCCTGGGATTGGACAAAGGCCTCGATGTCCGCACGTGCAGGGGGCAGCCCGATCAAGTCGAAGGTGACGCGCCGCAGGAGATTGGCGCGCGTGGCTGCGGGAGCCGGTGCAAGTTGCTGACGTTGGAGTTCTGTCAGGATGAACCAGTCGATATCGGTTTGCGGCCAGTCCGATTTTGCAGAGCGGGGTACCTGCGGATCAGCGACCGGCAGCAGTGACCAGTGTGTGGACGTCGCTGCGGGTGGTACGGCCGGGAACACGGCGCCTTTGGCAATCCACGTTTCTATGGCGCGAATCAAACTGCTGTCGAGTTTGCGGGTGGGGGGCATCTCCAGCGATTGGTGGCGAATGGCCGCCACCAGCAAGCTGGCTGTTGGTTTGCCTGGTACGACCGCTGGTCCCGATGCCCCTCCGCGCAGCAGCCCGGCGCGCGAATCAAGCCGCAATTCGCCTTTGAGGACGCCCTTGTCGAGAGCCGATTGCGAGTGGCAGGAGTAACAGTGTTCCACCAGCGCGGGGCGGATCGTCTCTTCGAAAAACGTGACCCGCTCATCGGCCCGCACGGCGCGGCCGCTGGCAGCGAGCACAAGAGCGACAACGTAGACCAGAGCGTGATTCATGGCGGTGATTCGGAGAGGACCTGTCTGGACAGCGACGGGTGCCGCTGAGCATATCCACAAGTGGTCACCTCATTGTCGATGCCACACGCTGCGGTGTCCAGAACATGCAGGAGAGCGAGCGGAACCGCCGAGAAAAAACGACGCTTGCCACGTGGTCTGCTGGGGGCGGGACGACAGAGGGGCGCGTTCAGAGAGAATTGTGCAGTGACGGTCGTTCAGGGGCAATTCTTGTCCACCGCCCAGATGGGATTCCCTTCCGGATCGGCAAACCCACCGACCCAGAAACCGTGTTGCTTGTCACGAGAGGGGCCAAAGGTGATGACGCTGTCCGCCTGACGCAGGTGCGCAAACAGATTCGTGGAGATCATCGACTTCCAATTGCAGCCGGACCGTGTTCTTGCTGCGGTCACCTGGGACGACCCTTACCTCTGCAGCCGGGGCGATGCCAATCTTGATGCCCGCGGCCGTTTCCAGGCAGCAGTAATGGAATTCGTCGTCGCAGGTGTCAGTGACCCGCATACCGAGGACATCCCGGTAGCAGCGGACCAGTTTGTCATAGTCACTTGCCAGGATAACGATCTCTCTCGGTCGGAGTTCTTGCACGGGCGGTTCCTGGACTGTTGCGGATTCTCCCTCGGTGTGCGGATGCCGGGCCGATTGTCAGGATCTCGGCGGTGGAGGCTGCAAACGGGGTGCCGCAGCGTCAGCGGTAACAGCGCGTCCCTGTTTCAACGAAAAAGCTCCGCGAAGAATGTCTTCATGTGATTCCAGGAACGTTGGTCGGCGCGCTTGTCGTACTTGATGTTCTCGATACCTCGCTGGTCGGCGCCGGGATTGGTGAAGCTGTGCCGGGCACCGGCGTAGTAGATCATCTGCCAGTCGGCACTGCTCTGACTCAAGGCGCCGCGGAATTTGTCGATTTGCTCGGCGGGGATAAAGGCGTCGGCGGCGCCGTGGCAAACCAGGATCCCGGCCGTCAGTTTTTTCAGTTGGGCGGGACTGGCGGCCGGCAGCGAACCGTGAAAACTGACGACTCCACGGAGCGGTTCGCCCCCATAGGCCAGCTGCAGCACTGTGGATCCGCCAAAACAATAACCGATGGCCGCCAGCCGGGAGTGGTCGACCGTGGCTTGCTGGCGGAGGACATCGAGACCTGCCCGCGCCCGTTGCTGCCAGGCATCGGTGTTCTTGCGAATCGCGCTGGCCCACTCGCCGGCCTGCTGCGGATGCTCGGTCAGTTTTCCTTTGCCGTACATGTCCAGTGCGAAGGCCACATACCCCAGCTTAGCGAGTTGTTCGGCGCGGGCGCGGGCGTAGTTATTCAGCCCCCACCATTCGTGGACGACAAGGACGCCAGGTCGTTTTCCGGAGACCGCATCGTCCCAGGCGAGATGCCCCGCCAGGGTGACATCTTGATCGCGGTACTCGATCGACCGGGTCTGAATTTCGCCGCGCACCGCAGAGCCGCTCAAGATCAGCACCAGTAAGGGAAGTTGATACCATTTCATGGGGAGGCTCCTGGTCCTGGGATCTTTCGTGAAAGCCGCGATTGGGGGCGGCTGGCGACGTAATCGGAAGCCGTATTCTAACGACCCGGTCGTCTCCCGGTGAAGCGGATGCAAACGATAACGCCGCGCGCCATCGGTGATGCTTGACGTGCCGGCCCTGACCAGCCGTAGATTTCACTGAGCCAATCAACGCGCATGCCGCCACTCCCAGGTGCAGGTTATGGACCGCGTAAGCGAAACAGGTAGCGACCTCCGCCGGCGACGAATTCCAGTGCCTGATCGGTTGGCCGTCCCTCGGTAATCCCGGCAATGCCAGGCTGGTAGGCGCCATCTTCCCAGAGCGTGACCCCCGACTCCGTAAGCCGGAAATTTTCCAGCCCTAGCGTGGGCAGGGTCAGGGTCGCGTGGGTGTTGGTGGGAATCGTGATGCGCAGATCGAGCCCTTTTTCCACCCGCCGCCAACTGGCCGCGATCGGGCCGTACCCGGTTTGTACCGAGCCCTCGACCCAGTCGAGTCCGGCGACCAGCTGGGGGGCAATGGCGATTTCCCGGAAACCGGGAGCCGCCGCTCGAATCCCCGCCAGGTCGTGGTAGAGAAACTTCTGGGAGCTGCCGAGCATTTTCATATTCAAGCTGTATTGCCGCTCCGACGGGTCTTCCCAGGATTCCCACAGGGTGGTCGCGCCGTGCAGGACCTGGTGTCCCCAGCTGGGGAAGGTGGTCTGGGTGGCGATGCGGAACATCACGTCGCTGCGTCCCTGGGCGGGGAGCACTTGTTCGAGCGCGTTGGTCCCCACGATGCCGGTTGCCAGATGGCCAGCCCCGCGGACCTGGATCGATTCGACCAGGTTGGCCAGGACGGCCGCGTGGTGTTCTGCTGGTACCAGGTCCAGTTCGAGGGCCAGCGCGTTGGCGGTTTGGCTGCCAGTGGCGTATTGACTCGTCTGTAGATCGAAAAAGGCCCGGTTGAAGGCCGCCCGGATCGTTTCCGCCAGGGCCGTGTAGTGGAGTGCCTCGTCGCGTTTTCCCAGTACCTGGGCGGCCTCGGCAACGATGCGTACGTCCTCGTAGAAATAGGCGGTTGAGGTCAGGGCTGCCGGGGTGCGGACCGGTCCACTGCTACTGGTACCGTCCGTTTGGGGTTCCATATGGTCGCCCAGTCCGCTGCGAATAATATGGTCTTGGGCCTGGGATTCCAGGTAGGCCACCAGCTTCTTCATGCCTGCGAAATGTTCGGCCAGCACGCGGCGGTCACCGTAGTAGCGGTAGACGGCGCGGACGAACAACGGGTAGGTGCTCTGCCAGACCGGCAGCAGGTTGTAGGGTGAGAAGTCGTTGCGCCAGTGGATCGGGCAGACAAACGGTAACGCTCCGTCGGGCCGCTGGGCATCACGCAGATCGTCCAGCCATTTGCGCCAAAAAGCGGCGGTCTGAAAATTGTAAATGATGTCTTCGGCCACCATGCCGGGATCCCCCAGCCAGGCCACGCGTTCAGCCCGGTCCATCGCATCCTGTGGCATGCTTTGCAGGCAGCAAGCAAACGTGCGGCGGGCCGTATCGTGGATGCGGTTGAGCAGTGGGTGGGAACAACGAAAAGACCCGCTGGAGCGGACGGCGGAACGGACAGACTGGCCTTCCACAAACAGGATGTCAGGGGTACTGGGATGGGCCGTCACTTCGACGTACCGAAAGCCGTGGAGCGTGAAGCGTGGTTGCCAGGTTTCTTCCCCATCGCCTTTGAGAATATAGGTATCAGTCTGGCGGGCGACGTGCGTGGGATGGGTGTTGGAACGCGTATCGAGCGTGTTATCTGCGTAGACACGGCCCCCGTGCCGCAGTGAGACGCGGGTTCCCCGTTTGCCGCGCAGCCGGATCCGAGTCCAGCCGCTGAGCATGCGGCCCATGTCGTAAACCCGTACACCCGGTTTGGGGTTCAGGACGCGGATTGGCTGCAGGGTCTCCACGACACGAATCGGTTCCATCATCTGCGGAACCAGCCGGCCATCAGGGCCTTCCGTGGTGACGGCAGAGTCCCAGGATGTCGCGTCAAAACCTGTCTGTTGCCAGCCCGGTTGTTCCCGTCGGGCGTCGTAGGTTTCCCCGTGGGAGTAGTCGTTGTAGGTGATCGGACCGGCTGACGTTTTCCAGTTGGCATCGGTCCCGATGCGTTGCTGGCTGCCGTCGCTCATTTCGAATTCCAATTGCAAGCGGACACAGGGCCGGTCGGCGTACGGCTGGCGGTGATGGGGTGAGCCCGGAATGTCCGATTCGGCACTGTACCAGCCGTTTCCCAGTACGATCCCCACGGCATTGGCGGCCTCCTGCCACAAGTGGGTCACATCGTGCGCCACATACAGCACCCGGGAACGGAGCGGGAAGTCCTGGTCGTGGTGATAGTAAGTCGTACCCGGGTCGAGGACGTGGTTCCCCGCTTTTTGTCCGTTGATGTAGAGTTCAAAGTAGCCGATACCTGCCACGTAAGCCGTGACCCGCTTGACAGGTTGCTGGAGGGTGATCTCCTGGCGTAGCAGTGGTGCGGAAATAGCAGGATCGGCGGCGGCGATCCACTGGGCCTGCCACTTCACGTCGACGGTTTTCGGCTGCGGGTCAGGTGTTGGTCGCGGGTCGACGATGCCGATTCCAAAGGAGGCGCTGGGGCTGTAGGGGCTTACCCGCTCTACCCGCAGCGCTGCCAGCGTGGCCGGGTCGTTGTACGCCGTGACGGCGTAGCGGCCATCATCACCGGGCTGGTTCCAGACGCGGACTTTCCAGACGTAGTGGTGGCCTGCCGTCAGGGGTTTTCCCTGATAGGCCACTTGCTGGCTCCGGTCCGATCGCACCTGGCCACTGTCCCACAGGTCACCCTGGTTTTGACGCAGTAACTCGGGCGAGCTGGCCACGAGGATCTGGTAGGCGGCCTGCCGCTGTCCCCTGCGGGAAGAGTGCAGCTGCCAGCTGAATCGCGGTTGACGTGTTTCCAGGGCGTTCGGGTTGACCAGGTATTCACAGCGCAGATTTTTTGCGGTGATGCCCAGGCGGGCAAAGATGGGGCCGTAGGGGTCTTCCGGAGGTGGCGCGGGTCCCAGGTAGCGGGCCACGTCCCGTAGCGCAATCACAGTGCACCGCTGATCGGCCAGGTAACGGACGATCTCATCGAATTTCTGTGGGGTGGTGGAGCAATGCGGATAGACGTCAGGGACACCGTGCATTGTCAGCACGGCGATCTTGCCAGCGGTCGCCTGCCCCACGGCCCAGGCCAGGTCGGCGAGGTCGGTGTTGGGGCCGATCACCAGGGTTGAGGGGACCAGCAGGGGATGGTCGCGCCTGGGGTCGTAGGCCGCACCACGGCCGCCCATGTCGATCAGTGGTGTTTCCGGATCGGTGCCCCGTCGCGCGAACTGGTAGTTCAGGTCGCCGAGTATGCGCACCGCATGTCGATCGTGATGTCCACCCGGATAGGCGAAACTGACCGGGCGGGTGACCTGTTGTTGCAGGCAGTGTTCCGTAAAGTCGGCGATTTGCGGGCGCACCTGTTGCGGGGGGATCAACAGCAGATTGGGATGCGAGATAGTATGGTTAGCGATTTCAAAACCCATCTGGTCGAGTTGCCTCACATCGTCCCAGGAGAGCCGCTGCGGGCCGCCAAACCCGAGTCCTTCGCTGACGAAAAAAGTGGCACCAAACCCCAGCCGCTGGAGCGCCGGCGCGACGTAAGTAATGTCCGATTTGTTGCCATCATCGAACGACAGCACCACCAGTCGGTCGGGAATGGGTAGCGGCCCCGGGGGGCGCTGTGGTTCGCTGGCCGTAACGAGCGAATGGGCCAGAGTCAGAGTCAGCCACA
>CAZITS010000244.1:0-7602 GCA_964542185.1 uncultured Pirellulaceae bacterium | reverse complement strand
TGGATGAACCGGCATTGCGACGTGATGCGATTCGTGGTTTTGCGGCGATTGAGAATCGGCGGGCACCGGACATCCTGCTTGGTCGTTACAAGAAGTTGCCGGTTGAGGATCGTAAAGCGGTAATCGAGACGCTGGCCACGCGCAAGCGATACGGCGAAGCATTGCTGGCGGCGATCACCAGCAAGCAGGTGCCCAAGTCTGACGTTCCGGCTCATGTGGCCCGCTCGCTTGATTTCCTGATCGGGGACGCGTTTGTCAAGGTCTTTGGTGATGTGCGTCAGTTGTCTGCCGATCGGACGACGTTGATTGCCAAGTACAAGAAGCTCATTACCGAGGATGCATTGGATGCCGCTGATCCTTCCAGGGGTCGTGTGGTGTTCAATAAGACGTGTGCTTCCTGCCACGTGTTATACGATACCGGAGGCAAAATCGGTCCTGATCTGACTGGGTCGAATCGGGCCAATCTCGACTACATCCTGCTCAATAGCGTTGACCCTAGTTACGACGTTCCGGAAGGGTACAAAATGGTCGTGATTCAGACCGTCGACGGCCGCGTTTTGAATGGTGTGATCGCGGAGGAGAACGCCCAGCGGGTGATCTTGAAAACAGTGCAACAGCCGCGCGTCGTCATTCTCAAGGAAGATATTGACAATCGCACGGTTTCGAAAAAGTCGATTATGCCCGATGGGCAATTCGACCAGATGAAACCACAGGAAGTGATTGACCTGATCCGTTATCTGCAAACAGTGGAACAAGTAGAGGTGGCGCAATGATCGCAGGAGCAAAACGACTGATGTACAGATTCTCTACAAAAATCCGTTTCGCTGGTTTGATTGTGGGTTCGCTGGTGCTGGTTTCACTCGTGGCGTTGGCTGCGGATTCACAGCGAAATCGCTTGCCGAAACGACAGCACTCGACCAGTAATGCGCCCTTTTTGAAACCGCAGGCCGCGGTGGAGAAGATGTCGATCCCTGACGGCTTTGAGGTATCGATCTTTGCTTCCGAGCCGGACATTGGTGAGCCCATCGCTTTTTGTTTTGATGACCGCGGTCGCATCTGGGTCGTCGAGAACTACAACTACCGCACCCGTGGACGTCATACACAGGACCAGGTGACGCGAGTCCAAATCCTTGAAGATGTAGACCGCGATGGTGTGTTCGATAAAAAGAAGACGTTTACTGACAAGCTCACGTTTACTTCGGGCATCGCCTTGGGTTTTGGCGGTGTGTTTGTCGGTTCTCCTCCGAACCTGTCGTTCATCCCTGATGCAGATGGCGATGATGTTCCGGACGGTCCACCACAAGTCCTGTTGGATGGTTGGGGGATCAACGACCGCCATGAAACACTGAACAGTTTCAATTGGGGTCCCGATGGATGGCTTTATGGTTGCCACGGGGTTTTCACTCGTTCTCAGGTAGGAAAGCCCGACACGCCCGCTGCGGATCGTCAGTTCATTGACGGAGGTGTCTGGCGCTATCATCCCGTCAAACAGAAATTTGAAGTGTTTGCCCGTGGCCTCTCCAATCCCTGGGGATTTGATTTTGATGACCATGGCCAGGGCTTTGCGACCTGCTGTGTGATTCCGCACCTGTTCCATGTCGTGCAGGGAGGTGTTTACCACAAGCAGAGCAAGCCGCACGTGAATCCCCATGTGTACGATGACATCAAGACCATTCGTGACCACAATCACCTGTCGGCGCATGGTGGGGCACGTATCTACCTGGCAGATACGTTTCCGTCGCAGTACCGCAATCGCTTGTTCATGTGCAATATTCACGAACACGCGGTACTGACGGATGTGCTGGTGCCCGAAGGTTCCAGTTTTGTGGGACAGCACGGTGACGACTTCATGCCAACCAATGACCTGGCCTGGGTCGGGTTCAGTGTCGAGATCGGTCCGGAAGGTGGTGTGTATATTCTGGACTGGCATGACACCGACGTGTGTGGCAATAAAGTCAACTTTCCGAACTCAGGACGCGTCTATCGCATCATGCCAAAGGGTGCTAAGCGCACGTCGGCCCCCGATTTGCGATCGCTTTCGGATACCGGGCTGGTAGCACTCCAGCAGCACTCGAACGACTGGTACGTTCGGCAGGCACGGTTGCAGTTGCATACCCGGGCCGCTGCCGGAGAACTCGATGCGTCGGTAGTGCGACCGTTGCTCGAAGAGCAAATCAAGTCAGCACCGACTTCCGGAAAAAAATTGCGCGCTTTGTGGGCGATGCATGTCAGTGGCGTGCTCAGCCGTCAGCGATTGGTTGCCATGCTGGGTCATGAAGATGAACACCTGCGTGCCTGGGCGGTGCAATTGCTGGCCGACGAAAGCCCGATCAATGCCTTTCAACCACAGGCCACCAGTGAGCAGCCCGTGCTGCCATCGAAAATCTTGCAACAGCTTGCTGACATGGCTAGTGAGGATCCATCTGCCGTGGTGCGGCTGCATCTGGCTGCCATTGCGCAGCGGTTACCCTACGCCGACCGGTGGCCGATTCTCGTACCGTTGTCACAGCGCACTGAAGATGCAGAAGACCGCAATCTTCCTCGTATGGTCTGGTACGCCCTGGAACCTATGGTTCCCGATCATGCGGAGCAGGCGCTGAGCCTGGCTGTGCAAAGCAAGTTTCCCAAGCTGCCTGAATTTGTCGCCCGTCGCATGATCGGTGGTGATGTCGCCACCAATCGTAAAGGTCCACAGTCGCAGTCCCGTGGTGAGCAACTGCGCACCATCCGTAGGGTTGCCAAAGGCTTCACGGTGAACGATGTGGGTGAAGGCGGCGTTGTTTACCACAAGACATTCCGTAATCTTACGGCGGTGCAGACGCATCCCCTGGACCGGGAAACCCCTTGTGTGATCCATCGTCAAATCGAGGTGCCGAAGGGCAAAAAGACCTCGCTGCACCTGCAGGTGAGCCATCATCCGCATGGTGATTGGCAGCTGCGCGTCCTGGCGGGCAAGCGAGTGCTGGCGGACCAGATTATTGGGCCCAAAACTGTGAGCAAGAATGAGTGGGCGGAGGTCCAAGTTGATTTGACAGGCTTTGCCGGTCAGAAAATCAAGCTGTCGCTGGAGAACAGAGCGAATAACTGGAATTGTGAATGGGCTTATTGGAACGCGATCAAAGTGGTGAGTAAATAGCGTCTTCGCTATAAGATGACGCAGTGGTCGTCTCGAACGATTTGTGTCGCCAGTGGTGATTCGTTGTCAGGTGTTCTGGCTGCGAAACGTTCCACTTGATAGCACGCCACAGACGGTACAAGTCGCGTATTGGATCGTCTGTCTAGCAGAGAAATAAAGCACAACTGGGAGTGGATTATGTATCGAAGTCTGTGTTGCACGGTGCTGGTGCTTTTCGTTGGAGGTTCATTTTGCGCGGGGGCAGAGGAGCGGAAGGCAACTCCTCAGAAGACTGCTCGCCCGCTTGCGAAGAACAACAAATTAGCGGCCCTCAACGCACGGCTCAAAACGCTGGTGGCGGCGGGTAAACTCACCGAAGACGAAGCGCGTGAACTCTACGCATTGGTTGCAGGTCCGGCGGCGAATAAACCAAAGGATGCTCAGCCAGCGATCGATCTGGAGGCCATTGGTCGCAAGCTCAAAGCAGCGGTCGCAGCGGGTGAGATGACTGAAGCAGAGGCGCTGGCCAAATACAAACAGGCTGCCGCCGGTGCGGGGAACCAGAAAAAGGCGAGTGGTCAGAAAAAAGTTGACCTGGCTGCGCTCAGGAAACGGCTGACGGCCGCCGTTGCGGCCGGTGAGATGACCAAAGCAGAAGCCCTGGCGGAATATCGGAAGGTTGCAGGTACGTCTGGAGGTAAGGGCAAGAAGACCCGTAAGGCCAAGCGGAAAGGCAACAACGATTCGTTTTACGCGATTGTTATCGGTCGACTGAAGACCAAGGACATTGAACTCGGTGAGTTCACTATGGATGTTGATTATGTGACGTCGATTTACGGCGATCGTCGACTTAAGGACACGATCATCGGAAAGACCGTTAAGGTCAAAGGGCTGTCAGGTCCTTGGATTGACAAGCTGTTGCTGATCAAACGTGGTGAAACACTCAAAATGCGCAGTGGCACATTAAATGGAACGGTGCTTTCGCTTTCACCGAAAGCGACGGTGTTTGAACGCGCCGCGCCGTTTGATCCGGAAACGTATCCGATCCCTCCGGAGGCGTTTCGTGGCTTTCAGGGGGTCGTGGTAGGGACGATCGAGAGTAAGTCAGATCAGGGATATGATTTGACGATGCGCGTCAAGAATGTGGATTCGACATTCGCAGGTAATCGGGCCACCAATCCAAAATCGATCGAGGGGCGTCTGATGAATATGGGCGGTTTTTTTACCAACGCAGTCTTTCGTGAAACGTTCGGGGATTTGCGGATTGGCGACACGATTCGTGTTGGCGCAGCACACCGCGTGCCAGAGACGGATGGCCTGGAAGTGATGCAGATTCTGGAAGCCGTCGAGGCGAAGTAATTCAAGCGGCGCTCAAGTGAAGAGGCGTCGTCGTTGGGCACGAACTTCTGATTCCACGCATGAAGGTTGCATCAAAACCATTTGCGATCCAATGGTTTGATGTTCCAGCTGGTCCGGATGTTCCAGCTGGCGGTGCATTGAGGGACTTGGTGATGAAGTATTGGCTGGGCCTTGTGATGAGTGTGGCGAGTGTCGTAGCAGCGGCGCCACCTCCGGTCGTGCCCTCTGCGGACACGCACTTCCAGGATCGTGAAACGCGGGTTGTTCCCGACTTTCAGCGGCATGTCGTGCCTCTGCTGGGGCGTCTCGGATGCAATTCCGCGAAATGCCACGGTTCCTTTCAGGGACAAGCCGATTTTCGATTGTCGTTGTTTGGCTTTGATTTTGCTGCCGATCATGCGGCAATGATAGCTGAGTCGACCACCGAAGAAGGTATGCGCATTTCCACAGATGCGCCGGAGCAGAGCCTCATTCTCTTGAAGGCCACGGCCCAGATCGATCATGAGGGTGGCCAGCGTTTCCAGCCAGGCTCCTGGGAGCACCACCTGCTGTTGCGTTGGATTGAGTCAGGTGCCAAAGGTGTGGATACACAAGCGGTTGCCAGAACCGAGGTAGCGCAGCAAACCCAGTTTTCCCCCCAGGGGATTCGATTTTTCGAACAAAAGATTCAGCCCCTGTTTGAGAAGAATTGCTATGAATGTCATGGATTCAACAATCGCAAAGGCAATTTGCAGTTGAAAACCCGAGAGCTTCTGCTGGCCGGAGGCGATTCCGGACCGGCCATCACGCCTGGTGATCCGGAGGGTAGCTTGTTGGTTCAGGCGGTGCGGCATCGCAGCCCGGATTTGCGCATGCCACCACAGCGTAAACTGGCTGACGGCCAGATTGCAGATCTGGAAGCGTGGGTCCGCATGGGAGCGCCGTGGCCGAGTCGGCCTGTTGCGTCTGCCGCGATTGAAGGGAAAGTGCTCGTCCAGCTGCATTGCGAGCCGCAGGAAATTCTGTTCTCCGCAGCGGGAGATTCGAGGGCAATCAGAGTGGTTGCCCAGTGGGAAGACGGGCGCCACGAGGATGTGACCTGCCTGACGCGTTTTCGCAGCAATGATGATGCGGTGGTCACTGTCGATGCAAAGGGTCTGGCACACGCCGCCGGACCAGGAGATACCCACATCGTGGCTTTTTATGATAACGGTGTGCTGGCGATTCCGGTGCTACGACCCTACTCAAAGAATCAGGGCGTGGTCAGCTTGCCGGAAAACGTGAACCCTGTTGATCGATTGGTTTTAGATAAGCTCTCCAAGCTTGGACTGAGACCTTCCGCACTTTGTGATGACGCGGAGTTTCTCAGGAGAGTGAGCATCGACGTCACGGGTACACTGCCTGCGCCGGATGAAGTGACCGCCTTTCTGAGGGACGAGGCGACTGACAAACGCGATCGAAAAATCAACGAGTTGCTGAACCGCCCGGCCTATGCGGCCTGGTGGACCAATAAACTTTGTGATTTTACCGGGTGCAGTCCCAGCGCATTTGGTGAACAGACTGTACTCGAAGTGGGGCACGGCTACTCGACGCAGTGGTACGATTGGATTCACCGTCGAGTCGCCAGTAACATGCCGTACGACCAACTCGTTGCGGGAATCGTACTGGCGCAAAGTCGTGGACCGGATCAGTCCAGAGAAGACTACGCCACTGAAATGTCATCCTATGTGCGGCAGGAATCGCCAGCAGATTTTTCGTTGCGAAAAACGATGCCGCACTATTGGACACGGGCAACGGTCAGCGAAGCCAAAGATAAGGCATTGGCGTTTGCGCACAGTTTCCTAGGCATTCAATTGCAATGCGCGGAGTGCCACAAGCACCCATTCGATAAATGGACGCAGAGTGATTTCAGCGACTTTACGCGGTTTTTTGAAGATCTGACGTCGCGAGGTCGCATGGGTTTTCCTGCGTTTGCTGCCGCCCAACGTGGCCAGGTTGTCAACTGGCCCGAACTGTCTGTTGGGGAAGGATCGGACAAGACATTGGGCCTGTTGCGGAGTGGGCAGGTGACCATTGCGGCCGGCGAGGATCCCCGGGTGTTGCTGATGAAGTGGATGCGGGAGCAAGGCAACCCGTGGTTTGCGAGGGCTTTTGTGAACCGTGTGTGGGCAGGCTATTTCCATGTGGGAATTGTCGATCCACCGGATCAATTTACCCCTGCCAACCCCCCCAGTAATCCCCAGCTTCTCGATTGGCTGACGCGTGGTTTTCTCGACAGCGAATACGATATGAAGTGGTTGCATCGACAAATTACTGCCAGTGCTACGTACCAGCGAAGCTGGAAGCCGAATGCGACCAACCGACAGGATCGCCGAAATTTCAGTCGAGCTATTCCCCGTCGGATTCCCGCGGAAGTTCTCTACGATGCCATGAAACAAGCGACGGCCGCGACCGAACAACTTGACGCAGTGCGAGCGAATCTGAAACGCAGGGCATCAGGACATTTGTCGATGCGTATGGCGGGCACGCACGCGATGAAGGTGTTCGGTAAACCGGCGCGGGCGATTAACTGTGACTGTGAACGTGTCAACGAACCGACACTGCTGCAGGCGATTTTTGTTCAGAACGACCCACTCGTCCGTATGCGGTTGGCCGATAGCGGCTGGATCATTGAGATCGAAGAGGCGGTCGCAGCAGGTCGAGCTGTCGACGAAAAAGAGCTCATCAAACAGGTGTGGCTGAGGACAGTGAATCGGCTGCCTGATGAGGACGAGATTGCTCGAGCGATCAAACATCTGGCATCGGTTGATTCGATTGTTGAAGGCATCACCGACCTGATGTGGGCGATGTTGAACACGAAAGAATTTCTTCTCAATCACTGACCAACGATACAAGATAACGTGGAACAACCACACGGTGAGAAAGCCATTCTGTAATGAGCCACTCTGTAATGAGCAATTCGATGGGTAGTCCGCTGACGCGTCGGCAATGGTTGAGCGTTGGCGCGCTGGGTGCTGGTGTCACACTGTCCCAATATTTGCGTTTGCAGGCCGCTGCACCTGGTAAGCCAGCGTTGCGATCCGCCATTTTTATATTTCTGGAGGGAGGGCCTTCGCATCAAGACACCTTTGATCTGAAGCCGGATGCAC
>CAZITS010000243.1:0-7606 GCA_964542185.1 uncultured Pirellulaceae bacterium | reverse complement strand
CGGCTGATCTACAGCGCACACGGCGTATCGCCGGCGGTCCGTCGCGCCGCCGCAGAAGATACAGGCGTTTCAGTGCTGGAAGCTTGCGTTTGTTTGTCGGTATTCTGGGATAGCAGCGCAGCGCGTAAACGTTGCAAAGGTGCCTGCCGCTCATCGGATGTCATATAGAAACGGTAACCGAAATCAACGAGTTGGATGTCGAGCATTTGTTCCAGGCCAATCCGAGCGAACTGTCGGTTGAGCAGGTACGGGTCGTCCAGCGCGTTAATGAGGTGCGCAAGCGCACTGGTGTCTTTGTTCCGGGTGAGCGCGTCAGCTGCTACCAGACGTACCGCTTCTTTCTCGCTCTGCAGCCACCCAATCGCCGCCGGCTGATCCGGTTGTGCCACTGCTGCAGTGAGCGCCTCGACAGGAAGATCCGCCTGGTACCATTGGTTGAGATGCGTCAGTGTCCAACGGAGAGTTTGATCAGTATGGCACAGGTTGCAGGCGTTGGGTTGTTGTGCTTCGAGCATCTTTTTATTTGTCGGCGAGAAAATCATATGTGTCCGAACGACATTCTGCAGACCTTCATTCAGATGTGGCATGTGGCAATTCATGCAACGCGCACCTGAACTACCTGCCGCATGATGGGTATGGCGTTGTCGATCTGCAGCCGGTTCAAATTGCTGGTGGCACTTGAGGCATTTCGCGTCATCCTCAGCTGCCGTATGTGTCCATTGTTTACCAATTGCACTGTGAGGATCGTGGCAATCGATACAGTTTAGTTCCGAATAGCAACTGCCTTTGGCGGCGTCGGCTGCTTCGACTGAATTCCAGGTGGACATGCCGGCTGCAAATTCGGGTCGAGGGCTGGAGTGACAGCGTCCGCATGCCCAGTTGATGTTTTCCTGTGAGCGACCGGTTCCAATCGGTTTTCCCGTGGACTCGACCGTCAGAAACGGGCTCTTGGGAAAGAACTCGGGTTTGATCTCTTTTGTTTCCACGTGTTCTTTGCAGCCCAGGTGGCAAGCTTCGCAACTAATTCCAAGTGTGGTGGCGTGCTCGCGCGCATCGAGGTTTCCCAGGTTTTCGAGGATTCCATCGATTTGAGCTTGCGGCACACTGGATGCATGTTCCGATCGCGGCCACAGTTCCGTGTGCTGATTCTGCACGTAACCGCCCAGGTGCCAGTGCAGCCTCGCCGGTGCGTGGTTCGCCACTTTGTCGGGTTTTCGGCAAAGACTCTCGGCAAGCGGAAACGTGGTGTGACACATATTGCATGCGGTTGCGTAGAAAATATCGAGAGGATTGAGTTTGTCTTCCTCGTCGATCGGTGGGTCGAATGGGTCGAATCGCTCGTCGTCGGGTACTTCAGGCCAAACATGAACAATGGGCACCCATTCATGACGATCGAGCCAGTATCCAAACGGCAACACGTGGTCAACCTGGAAGTAGACATGCTCGGGTGAAAAGGGACCTTCGATTAGCTTACCGACGTAATACTGGAAGAAACGAGAACCGATCGTCTGGTGGATGGCGTACAGCAAACGCGTTGAATCGCGTTTCAATTCCATTCGGTAGCCCTCACCCTCTCGAAAGAAGGTTGCTTTTCCTCCCAGGTATTCGATAAATGCCTGCCCCGAAAAATCCCCCTTTACTCTCTCGTTCGTGGCCAACGCGTTCATCCAACGATGGGGATGTTCAGACCATTTTTCGTAGTTTTTTTGATGACATTCACGGCACGCTTCCGGGCCCACATAATCATCGCGGTGGATGTTGCTTTGCAGGCTAGGGGGCTGGCTCCGCTGGCGAACATCCAGAGGCACCGATTCCCACCACAACATCACGCGGTCGGCGTTGTTGATGACTGTCACGCGGGGATTCAGTTCACTGGCGCGGCGTTGCGCGTCGGTGAGGTCGCTGAAGGTTTCCCCGGGAGGAGCAACGACTGAAAGGGAAGGTTCCTCAGACGGGGTGGGTTGTCGATTCACCCGAGAGAAAAAGACTGCTGCCACGCAGCCCATTGCGATCGTACCCATCAGCAGGTATCGAAACCGAGCGGTCTTTCGCCTGCCGAGGGACATGGACTATCTCTGTGCGCGTGTTGAGCCTGGTACCCAAATTGGGCCAGAAGCGTCGCGCGACAGGACGAGATATCTCGGCGCGCCGTTCAAGCAGTGCTACCCGCCGATCCAGCAAGGGCGAGTCATGATTAGCAGCATTTGCCGCATTCATCAATTCTAATGCGATCAGAGATCCCACACAATAAATGCCGCTGCTGCTCAAGCCTGGGATGCCTGGACACCGTCGATGAGTGGGCAGGATATGCATACACTTACTTGGAGCTTGCTAGCATCGCTGCCTGGGAATGTGTCATAAACCTTTGGCGGGCGATCCTGTATTTCACGAAAGTCCGTTGTGCGAGGGTGATTCAATGAAGATCACGGATGTGAATGCGTACGTCGTGGTGCCCGATTATGGCCTGGGTGAATCGGTGACGGACGGATGGCAGTGGACGTTTGTAACGATTGATACGGATGAAGGCCTGCAGGGCTGGGGAGAAGCCTCCAATGTTCCACGAAACGGGTCACTGCTTACAGGAAATGGGATACGGGCTGCCCGCGAAGCACTGGTTGGTGAAGATCCCAGAACCATTGAGAAGCTATGGCATAAGTTGTTTCGTCGCTACACCTATCTGGGTTCTCGCGGGTTTACCAGTGCGGTGATCAGCGGAATTGACATTGCGCTTTGGGACTTGTTGGGAAAGGCACTGGGCTGCCCTGTCTATGACTTGCTAGGCGGTCCCGTTCGCGACAGCGTACCCGTATATGCCAATGCCTGGTTCGCTGGTTGTCGACAACCGGATGAATTTGCCGCCGCAGCGATAGCAACTGTCGCCGAAGGACATGATGCCATCAAGTTTGATCCATTCCTCGAAATGGAGCCTTTCCACACGGCATATCTGGATGGACAGATCTCGGCGGCAGGGGAGGAGGCTGGTTGTAATGCGGTTGCCGCAGTCCGCAACGCGGTCGGTCCGGGTATCGAGATATTGATTGATGCGCATGGCCATTACAACGTTCCGACTGCAGTACGCCTGGGAAATCGTCTGTATGACGAGTCGCAAATTCGCTGGTTTGAAGAACCATTGCCGCCGGAGAGTTTTGTTGCGCTGCGGAATGTGCGAGAACAGATACGGGCACCGATTTGTGTCGGGGAGAGGCTGTTTACCCGATATGAGTTTGTACCCGTTCTTGAGCAACGTTTGGCGGATTACCTGATGCCCGATGTTGTCTGGACTGGTGGGATCTCGGAATTAAAGAAAATCGCTACGCTGGCAGAGTCGTACTACGTTCCCATCAGTCCACATAATGCTCAAGGGCCTGGACAGATCCTTGCCGGGGCACATGTATCGATGACGGTGCCCAATCTTTACCGGCTGGAGCATGCCATCAGCTGCAAAAATGCCTATGACTCATTTTTGCAAATACCACTGGCATGGTGTGGCAACACACTTGAGCTTGGCGATCGCCCGGGGCTTGGCGTTGATCTTGATATGGACGCGATTCACGCCTCGCTTGATCCACAATGGCAGATTTAGCAAACACTTTGATTGCAAGGTGATTGGACTTGGGTACCAGAGCTTCTCAAGTGACGCAGCGACTGCGAAAGCAGTATTGCAGTTGTCGCCGGCGGTCACTGCAGGTGTTCCGACTGGCGACTTCTGGCCAACAATAAAGGCATTTCAATCGGGGGCCGTCGCATGACACGAGCGGCACGATTCTCAACGTCGTTGGTTTCAGCTGAGCGGAGGGCAAGGGACTCGAACCCTCAACCCCATAAGGGGCATCTGATTTCGAATCAGACTCCTAGCCAATTCGGATACCCTCCGGATTCCGACCCGCCGAGGTGACATTACCGTTTTCACCCCGCCGGTTGTGACGAATAATAATCGCCATGGTAGCGTTCTGACAAGCCGATCCCCCGGTTGTTGGCCACGATCAACGTCTGATCTTGATTCGTGTCGCGGATTTGGCGCAAAAAAAACCGCGGACAGAATGTCCGCGGCGGAGAAGCCTGTTAGTGGCCCTTGGGGTGCCAGGCCTGCTGTCTGGCAAGCCCGACACAAATCTGCTGGGCCTAGTCTTCGGAACTGTCGTAGCCGGTTTGCAGCAGCTCTTCTTCCTCTTGAATGATGATTCTCGGTGTGACCATCATCATCAAGCTCTGCGTTTCACGACCGATACCAACATTCTTGAACAAACGATTGATGTACGGAATGTTGTGGAGGATTGGCAGACCACGCTCATTACGGCCTTCCCGTAGTCGCTTGATTCCACCCATAAGAACGGTGCCGCCATCGGGTACCGCTACTGTGGTTGAAACTGTGGTGAAACCGAACACCGGCAGTTGCAGCGTAGAACCTTCGCGAGAGATGATATTGTTGGTCGCGGCTGCCCGATCGGTGTTACCTGCGTCATCCAGGATTTCATCGGCAATAGAGCTTGTATCTGAGGTCTCTTTACCTTCAAAAGTAAACTCTTCGACGTTGCCAATACTGCTGAACAGGGGTACCAGCGTGAGTCGCACAAAGCGACGGTCTGAAGAAACAACCGCTTGTACGCTCAGTGAAGTACCTTCGTTCAATACGGTCACAACAGGTTGGTGGGCGGCTGCGAAATCACCAACCACCGGGATCAGGCCCGTGACGAATGGACGTTGCTGGACATCCATTACAGTTGCCAGCTGGCCATTGAAAAGTGTGACTTTAGGAGCTTCGAGCACATTCGTACGGTTGTCACCATGTGCCGCTTGGATCACGAAGTAGGCCTCAATGTCGCTGAGGATCGCGAAACCGAAGTTGGCAGCAGTACCGACGTCAAAACCGCCGAACTGAGGGATCGAACTTTGGAAGAAATCTTGAGTGAATGACAGGTCCAGATCAGACGTCGGCTGTCCATCAGGAGCCAGGCCGACCACCATACTCGGTCCCGCGTCATCGAGTCCATCTCGCGTAAGGTCTGTAGGCGTCATGTTTGTGTTGTCGTCGATGTCAAAGTCGAAATCGACACCGATGCGTTCAAAGAAGTTGTCCGACAACGTGATGAACCGCATTTCGATCGTTACTTGCAGATCCTGGAGTCGTCGCAGCTGATCAAGGAGGTCTGCGATCTGATCATGGATCTCCTGGGTTTGGCTGATAACCAGACTCAGGTTCGTTCCGAATTCCTTGATCGCACCATTACCGCCGACTTCGTCCCAGCTGTCGGGCGAGATTGTCGACGTAATCAGCTCGATCAGTGAATCGAAGTCTGCCGCAGCTGCACCACCAGGTGCTCCCGGCCCGAATTCACTTTCCTGTCCCGAGCTTGCGCCGAGGCTTCGTAAGGCACCGGCAGCGCCGAGTTGGGCCATGGCAGAGCTCTTGGGAACCGATCCGTTTTCATTGCCGGCCATCATCAAGGGGGTGCTTCCGGATGAGGGCATGTTCTGTCCATACCCCAACGCGCGGTAGCTTTCTCGAATCGCACCGGCGAGGCCCATGTTATAGCTGGGGACAAAGTTGGGAATCGGAATCACCAGATCCGCGACGTTGTACACCTGGCTGTAGACATTCATATTGTGTGCGTCCACGCTGGTCACCCGCAGGACTTCGTTTTGAATGACATAGCTCAGATTCAGCGGTTCGAGAATTAATCTCAGAGCTGCCGACATCGCGATTGGTTGTCGCAGGTTGATCGTCACCGGGGTATCTGTTGTGACGCCTTCTGCGGATAGTCCGTACGGATCGAGGTAGACATTGACGTCTGCCATGGTTCCGAGCGTTTCTAGCACGTCTTCCAGGGGCATTTCCTGGAACTTGACGTCCACTTTGGTTTTCAGTTGCTTTTGAATTTGTAGTTCTGCTTCATTGAAACGCAGTTGGTAGCGTTCCAGTAATCTCCGGCGATCTCGAGAAAGCTCACGCCACTTGGTGGGATTGAATACCAGTGGCTGGCGGTCGTCCATCGGTTGCGAGGATGCGACTACCGATTGGAGTACGTCGACCACACCCTGTTCTTTTTGCATGCTGATATCGAGATCAGCTGCAATTCGTCGAATGAATCGGCTTTGCGCCATCAGGTTTACAACAACCGGATTGCGTGCATCAATTTCCTGGGCCTGGCGGGCGACCGCCTCGGCCTCTGCAAATCTTCTTTCATCGACGAGCGTATTGAATTCTTCTACTAGCTCGGCGATCTTATTTTCCATTTCGTTCTTCTTGAGCCGTTGATCGGTGACTCCCTGGCGAACGTCACGGTTGTGTTGATCTTGAGCAATGCGAGCGCGGTTGCGATCGATATATGTTTGCAACCGGTTGATGTGGCTGTCGACCAAAGTGAGCATTTGCTTCTTGGTGACGGAATCAACGGCAGCTTCGCGAACACGGTCACTTAGACGCTGAAGCCGCGCGAGAGCGGCGTTCGGGTCCGTGGCTGCCATTTCTTCGGCCATCTTCTGCTCATTCAAGATTTCCCGTTGCAGCTGGTCACGTTTAAGACGCTCTTCAACGGTGAACTGGTCGAGCGGTGACGGAGCGGTTTTCGGCGCGGGTAGCGCGTTTGCTGGTGCTGTTTGCAACAGCGCCAGCTTGGTTTTCAGTTCCTGCCGAATTGCCGGATCAAGTTCGGCCTCAAATTGCCAGGCCTGAGTAAAGAGCTGTTGGGCTGTCACTCGGTCTTGATTCACCAAAGCCTGCATGCCTTGTTGAAATAGCTGCACGCCCGCGGAATTGGGGTTTGGAATTGCTGTCGGTTGGGTTCTGGCGGGTGCTGGGGTTGTTGCCTGGGCAGCCAGCACACGGTTCGGATCTCGATTGGGGTCATACAGTCCTTGTTGGACGGTTGGGGCACCCGGATTGGCAGCAAAACTTCCTGCTTGCTGAACATTGCGATCGGTAAACCGAGCGACGTTTTGATCACTGAAACGGGCAGCACCGGGAGCGGCTGGCGGTGTTTGTACAACTGCAGTTGGCCGTCCGGGAGGTTGTGGACGTGCATCGCTGAGCTGACCGGCTGCTGCGACTTGTCCAGCTTGTTGCTTTCGAGCAGCGGCTTGCTGCAGAGCCTTGATCTCTAGAAGCATCTTCTGTGGAGTTGTTTCAAACGCCTGGTAAGTGACTGGCAAGGATTTCGCCTGATCCACCAGCTGTTTGGCTTCAGCATACGCCGCGTACCGGATCAAGCCGCGGGCCTGGTCCATCAGCAGTCGTGACTGGTTGCGCTGGTATGCAATAGGATCTGCAGGGGCAGTTGCTTCCGCCGCTGACTGGCTAATGCGTCGAGCGAGTGCTTCAATCTTGAGTGGAGAGTCAGCGTGGAGCGGATAGGTGATACCCAGTTTTTTGGCTTGGGCAATCAACTGCAGTGCTTGTTGCTGCTGGCCGGCGGCGAGTGCTCGCCGTGCTCCCAGCAGTAATGCCTGGCTTTGCTCCTGGGCGTTAATTGCCGGCTGCGGACCCTTAACCGCCGGCTGACGCACAGGGCGGGCGTCCGACGCCGTCCGGAGTGCTGCTTGCCGTGCGGCAAATGGATCGGTTGGCAGAGTTGCGTCATCACCCGAGACAACGGGAAGTGACAACTGC
>CAZITS010000242.1:0-7617 GCA_964542185.1 uncultured Pirellulaceae bacterium | reverse complement strand
AACTCCTTCGGCCAACCGGGACGTCGGTGCAATCGAGATAACCCGCAAACCCGTACCCACAGCATGTTGCCGCGCCAAAATACTGCCGGAAACAAAACCAACTTCGTTTGCTGCCACCCCGAGGGCCTGGGCATGCCTGTCAAAAAGTCCCATTCCTGGCAAGTCGAAATCACCATCCTCCGACACGGCTCGATCAAATAATGTATCCAGACGCAATTGTCGTAGCCGATGCGTAAGAGAGCGTCCAGGGATCGCAGAACTGCAGGCGACGCCTAACGGAACACCACGCGTCGCGAGCGTCTCTAATGTGGCGCGTACACCTGGCAGCGGCCTGAGGCTCGTCTCCCAGTCACGGCGCCGTGGCCGACCCGCGGCAAGTACTTCATCAATCGTCCCACGTCCGAGACCAATATCGCCCAGATAGGACCGCAGGGCCTCCCAGTAATCCGTATCGGTTTCCACTGAACCTGAGAGATAATCCTGGTCAAAGAGCGCGAAGAACGCCTCGTAATGGGTATCGACACCCATTTTTGTTACCAGGCGAAACAACCAACGTCGCCATCCGGTGTCGTCGTAAAAGACGCCGCAAACATCGAACAGCAATGCCGTCAGGGGAGCTGCCCTGTTCATCTCGTCGACATCCGGCGTGGTATCTGGTGCATCCGCCTCCGACCGTGGCCTTCCCTGGCCTGGGTCCATTGCTTTGATCCTTTTCGTTGACAGAACTCCCACTTGATCCACGCTCACAAGCTTGTATCACGTGAATCAGCCGTACCCTGGTCTCAGCCGTACCCTGGTCTCACGCGGCCCCAGCTCTCACGAGGGCGCGGAGTCTAGCAACAGGAGGAAAATGCCGTCAAGTCGAGTGGCATCGAATCGGATACCAGAGCTGGAGCATCCCACGCTCCATTGACCACACCGGGGAGAAAGCCTGCAGACCGCAAGCCAATCTGATTCGTTTATTCGACGACCGCAAATTGATTACGAAGAATACCCGCCACGGTATTCCACTGGTGCGCCACCCGGTTAAAGTCGGTGTCCATCCAGTTGATACCCTCACCTGGATCCACACGAGAACGAACCCGCAGGTCCTGATTCACGGGAAATTGGCCGCTCGGCCCCTCTGCCAGACTGGTTTCGACCGCAGGAGAAAGCAGATATTTCAATAGCTGACGCGCATTTTGCGGATTCGGTCCGCGGTCGATAACACAAAGCGAATTGGGGATGAACAGTGTCCCCATTTCTCCTGACCGCTGATCTGGAAATACGATTTCAACCGGCGCACCTTGTTCTCGCTCAATAATCGCATCATCTGTATCCGTCAGACCAAACAACAACCGTCCATGAGAGACCGCTTGCGCCACTTGTTTGTTGCCAGGCAGCACAACCACATTCTTCTTCAGATCGCGAAAGAACGATGTCGCTTTCTGTTGGCCCCAGTGGGTAAACAATGCAGCTGCGTGACTGGCGGTGGTCCCAAACAAGGGTTTTGCAATTCCGACCTTACCGCGCCACTCAGGGCGTACCAGATCGTGGATCGAACGAGGCCATTGCGGCTGAGGAAGCAACTCACGGTGTACCAACAAGACCCGCGCTCGTGCCGCCAAACCGTACCAATGCCCCTCCGCCGAACGATAATTGGTGGGAATCCCCTCGATCCCAGGAACCGGGCAACCCGCGGTGAGCCCTTTCTCAACCAGTCTCAGCGTATGCACAATCTCGTTATTCCAGAAAACGTCGCAGCGAGGACGCTTTCCCTCCAGCAAAAGTCGATTGACGAGCCCGACCGTTTTGTTGGACTCGACATCATACTTGCTACGTACCAGAATCCCGCTCTGTTGTTGAAGCTGGGTCAGAATTGGATCGGCAAAGTCGTTGTCCAAAGCGCAATAGACAACCACCTCGGAATCCGTCCCGACCTGGCAACCCGACAGTCCGCCAGCAGCCGCAGCGGCGGCGATACGCCGCAAGCATCGCCGCCGTGACATGCATTTATGACCCTGTGGCAGTTCCCGAATGCCGTTGGGACCGTGCACCCAGGAGCACCGCGTCAGACCATCCCTCATGGTCACCCTCTCCCAGTTCAGACAAGTCGCATCATCGCGACCACGGTTGTATCACCACGAAGTTCATGTCCACCCACTTTCGCTATTCTACAGATCATCGTAGTTTCATGGGCATGTCAACCGATCTGGAACAAATGCTGGCAGTCATTGATTTCGCTACGGAAGAAAATCAACTGCCTCCACGTGACTGGGAAGCCAGTATTGCCTGGATCCAATCCGCTGAAACTGACGACCTGATCCCTTTGCTGGATGCGTTCGCCAGTCGGCCAGCGCCCCAGACGCCCGTCGCCCAGAATTTGGTCGCAACCGTTCTGCAGCAGTTGTCGTGGCGCGCCAGCAGCAGGGCAGACAACAACGACCAGATCCCGCCGCAGTACCTGGCGGCACTTTATCGCCATTGGCACGGAGCCGATGCGACGCGCGTCTGGTTGCTACGCTGCTTGGCGCTACAATACGACCACAACAGTCTGACGACGTTCGCAGAACTACTCGTCAGCGATCCGCCTGTCGACGCCGCGACCGCCTTAACGCCACTGTTCCAATCCAAGAATTACGACCCGGCAGCCTTGTTTCCACGTTTACTTGATGGGCTGTCCTATACGTCCCTGGCGGTCCTTATCCTGGATCTGGCGAACTACACCGTACGTGAAGAACTACTCGATCAGCATCCCGCAGAGGATCGCCAATCCGAGCTCACCCGATTACTGGGTGGCCTCGTTCGCGAGCTCGAGCAACTGGACCAGAAACCACAGGCAACAGCAACCAGGCCGATCGATGCGGAACGTGTCTCAGAAAGTGTCTCCTTGGCCGTTTCACTCTGCGACGCTCTGGCATTGATCGGTTCGACGAGTGCCATTAGCCAGCTCTACCAGGCGATGGAACTGCGCCATCGACGTTTGCGGCTGGAAGCAGCCGCGAGCTTGATCCGCCTGGGAGAAGACGAAGCGCAACAGGCCTTGATCCAGCTGGCGGGCGAACCTGTCGTTCGTTTACGTGCCCTGGCTTACGCCCAGGAATTGGAACTCGTTGATCAGATTGACGAGAAGTACAAAACACCCGTTGCCGAAGCAGAAGCGGAGGTCGCATGGTGGCTGGCTCAACCGACCCAAATGGGAATCCCGCCAACCACCTGTGAACTTGTCGATTCGCGTACCCAGCACTGGCCTGGTTATGACGCACCAGTCCCCTGCTTTCTCTTTCGGTTTACCTATCAATTCGGAAATTCACATTACAGTAACGTCGCGATTGCTGGTCCCCTGACTCACGCGTTTGCAACCAGTTTCTGTGACCTTTCGGCTGAGGATGCCTACGCTGGTTTCGCGGGATGGCATGTCGATCACGAAGAGATTTACGAAGTGGAAATCGATCCCGCAAATCCGACGCCAACCGTCACTGAATACGTTGGGCGCATTGAACGTGACGGCTATGAGGTCCTCACACCTTCACTACTGGGATTTTTTCTGGGAGATCAAACCCTCGTCGCCAAAGCAGTTCGCGATGGCGAACCCGGATACGTACTGCTGGAAAATACGGACATTCACTGGCGAGCGCAGGGCCCTGACGACCCGCAGCTGCTCGCGGTGGATGCCTATGGCATCCACAAAGGCCACAAACTTCTGCGGGCATTTAACTGAGCAGTACAACCACAGCCTGACAGGCACACGCCGTTTACATCGAGTCACCGGAAAACAGACGGGTATAGCTCTCGTAACGACGGACATCGAGATGCCCATCGGCGACCGCATCCTTGACTGCGCATTCGGCTTCGTGCGTGTGCGTACAATCCGGGTACCGACACTGATTCACGTAAGGACGCAAGTCGCGGAAAAATCCGGCGACTTCTTCGGCAATCACATCCCATAACTGGAACTGGCGAATCCCTGGGGTGTCGACAACGTATCCTCCCTGAGCCAAGGGGAGCAAGCGACTCACGGTGGTCGTATGTCGTCCTTTTTCGTTGTCCGTACTGACCTCACGGACAGCTAAATCCAATCCGGGCTCAACGGCGTTCAGCAGCGAACTTTTGCCGACCCCACTCTGTCCAGACACGACCGTTTCTTTCCCCCGCAGCAGGGTACGCAGGCGGTCAACGCCGAACCCAGTCTTCACCGATGTGAAAATCACTGAATAGCCCATTTGTCCAAAGACACCAGCCAGCGGCTGGAGATCGGCCAGGTCCACAAGATCGACTTTGTTGAGACAGATCAGTGCATCAATTCCAGTCTTCTCTGAAGTCACCAGAAAACGATCGATCAAATTCGGCTTGAGCGTCGGTTCTGCGACACTCACGACAATCAACACTTGGTCTACGTTCGTGACCAGGATGTGTTGCCGGCCACGGCTGGTACGACTCAAGATGCCCGTACGCGGCTCTACGCGTTCGATCCAACCGGAATGGTCTTCACCCGGCCGAAACCACACCCGATCACCGGCAGCCACCACATGCCGCTGATCGGTACTCAACGTCTTCAACAGCCCCCGTGTCACGCACTGGTAGAGGTCTCCATTTTCCGCCTGAACCTGGCTGACCAGCCCATGTACTGCAAGGACTCTACCTTCAGAGCACGTCTCTCGATCCACTTCGGGAACCACACCAAAGCCGGTCGCTTCAGCGTCCGACTCCACTCCCGTCACCGTCCGGTGACGCGTTAGTTCCCCCTTGCCGCTGACACGTTCTCCATACTCCAGATCTTGTTCGGCATACCCGTGCTCATGGTAACCTCGAGTGAGATTCCCTTGACGTTTCCGCGTCTGGTGCTTCTTGCGCAATTCGGCGCGGATCTTGTTGGTTTTGCGAGGACGCTTACTCATCGTTGCCTGTTCGCTCTCGTCATGAACACTGCGTCTTACAACCCTTCGATGAATTCGATCCAGTTCAATTCCGGATCCTGTGCGTAGACCACACCTACCCTCCGGCCATCAATTTCACGAAAGTACGGCTCGGTCAGAAAGGCAACTCCTCGCTTCTGCAGTGTCGCACAGGTTTCCTCCAGGTCATCAACACGGAAACAGATGTGCGACGAACCAAGTTGGTGGCGATCGAGGTGACCTTCACTAGCTGGCGGGTCAAGGTATTGGACGAGCTCGATCTGGTGGTCATCGGGAAAACCGACAAACACCAGGCGGCGACGCGCTCCAGGAATGCCCGTGTGATCTCCCTCGGCAGGTGCAGTGGACTGGAGATCGTGAAATACCTCAAGCCCCAGTTCCTCGGTATAGAAACGCAACATCCGGTCCATATCCTGAACCGTCACACCAGTGTGATGAAAACCTGTAACTGCCATCACGCTCTCGCAGGATTCGTGCAAAACTACAGATAACAACGACTGGCAGGAAACCATCGCACAGCCGAAATCTGGAAAAGGCTACGCAATGGACTCCGGCTCAAGTGCCGCCAGCATGTGCAGTATACCGCATGCCACAGGTTTACAGCCACGCGGGCGTGCGTTCCATGGAGCAGGTATTTCGTCTGTTCGCGGGTGACGCAGCGCCCCATCACGCCATCCGTCGAACAAGATACCGAGACGCTGTCTCCGTTTACACAGCTGGGGTACTACTGGTACGGTAACGCACCACCCACTCACCAAGTGTTCTCTTGACTGATTTGCATCCCACTGCCGCGAATTGACTGCCCATGGCGTTGCCGCCCGACCTGTCACCTGCCCTGATCGCGGCAACCGCCTGCGCCGCGTTCGGCCACTTCGCGTTCTGGGTCATGGCCTACAACCAGGTCCATGGACGCATTCAGCGACACGCGCGCGTACGACGACTGAGCCGAGCGATCCTGATCGCAACGCTGGTCATTCCCGCTTGCTGGTGCGGCTACAGCTACCTCTCAGGAGCCAGTTTACTGGTCTCCTGGTCCGCCAGTAGCCATCCGACACTCGTCCGAGGGCTGGTTCTCATTTACCAAATAGTGGCTGTGTACATCTTCTGCTGCTGGCTCATTCAGCGGGCGAGCAGACCGCATCGCGGCAGGCTGACGGTGCTGCATGCCCACACTATTGATTTGGCCAACCCGGCAGAGCACCCTCCTCTGTTCCCGGAAGAAACACCCTGGTTCATGGGTGTCCCTGGAAACCAGGTCGCAAAACTCGAGGTAACCGAAAAACAACTTCAACTGCCGCATTTGCCTCAGGCGCTGGACGGCCTGACGATTGCACACCTTTCCGATCTGCACTTCGAGGGAAAATTACCGCGGGCGTATTTTGAGCAAGTCGTTGATCAGGCCAACGCGTTGTCTGCCGACCTGGTGGCAATCACGGGTGATCTGGTAGATCGTCCCGAATGTTTGAGCTGGATCGACACAACTCTGAATCGATTGACAAGTCGGTATGGGTGTTTCTTTGTCCTGGGTAACCACGACCTCAGGCTGGGAGATGTCACGCCACTGCGACAAATGCTCACGCAGGGAGGCGCGATCGACCTCGGCGCCGGGCAACACTGGATCCAGATTCACGAGCAGTCGATCTACCTGGCGGGAAATGAAAGACCGTGGTTTCCCTTGGACGAAAACATGACAGCGCATGCTGCCGCCTGCGCCGAAGCTGATTTCTCGATCCTGCTGTCCCATTCCCCTGATCAGATAGCCTGGGCCCGCCAACAGGGTACCGACCTGATGCTGGCCGGACACACGCACGGTGGGCAGGTGCGTTTTCCGCTGCTGGGTCCTGTCATCGCGCCCAGCCAGGCAGGCGTCAAATACGCTGGCGGCACGTTCTTTCAGCCACCGACACTCATGCACGTCAGCCGTGGTGTGTCAGGCCTGTTTCCGATTCGCTGGAACTGCCCACCGGAAATCACTCGACTGGTACTGAAAGCCGCCTGAGCCAGTACGACGCCAGCGGCGCTGCGATCAGGGCACCGGTTGCGAAGACCGCAAGAAAGCGAACAGATCGCGGACCTGTTGATCATTTAAACGTTTGAGGAGTTCTTCCGGCATCAGCGACTGCGGGGTGGCCGCAATCTCTTCAATTGCATCGCGCTGAAGAATCGTGGTTTGGCCATCGGCTCCCCGCAAAACAACCAGCTGGTCATCCTGATCGACAACAAATCCGGTCAACACGCGACCGTCCTCAGTGATCACTCGATAATTCTCGTAACCTTCGCGAATTTCCAGGCTGGGATTGACGACGTTGACGAGCACGCGTTGTAAATCCTGACGCTGAAATGACGTTAGATTGGGGCCAATCTCCCCACCTGCAGTGAAGAGTTTGTGACATTTCCCACAACTTTGCATATACAGTTGCTTGCCGTTATGCGGCACTCCTGACCCCGTCCCGATCACCTCGCTCAGACGTTTGATCTCAGCCAGCATTTGCGACGTCGTCGCACCCTGCACCTCGCCAAAATGCTTGACGACGAGCGCACGCAGCTCCGCATCCTCATGCAACATCATCTTGCGTACCATCGCTCCGGGAATAGCCGCAGCCTTGATCCGTTGCGATTCCACTGCATGCAGCAGTTGCAGAGCCCAGTCGCGGCGGCTACTTAACAAAGATTGGGCTGCCGGCTGTACCTCCGGCTTGAGGTCCGGATAAAGGGCAATCAC
>CAZITS010000241.1:0-7617 GCA_964542185.1 uncultured Pirellulaceae bacterium | reverse complement strand
TACTTATACGGACAAGAGGCTGGCCGGCTTTAGCCGGCAAGGTACCGAATTGACAACAAGAATCCGTCCGGGAATAGCCTTCCCGGACGGTTTTTTTGTTTCTTGGCAAGCTCTCAAGTCACCACCACTAGATCGAGCTAGTACTGCTTTTCTGTAGCCCGGCAGCGCATTCCATCCACAATCAACATACTCAGACTCATGGGAAATCGATAAACTAGGTGCGATGGATTTTGTGTAGTTCTGGGCAGGACACGGAGGCGCCCATGTCATCTTCTAGCTGTCGGTTTATCCATGCGGGTGATTTGCACCTGGAGCAACCACTCGATGGATTTGACACGCTTCCTGATTCGCTTCGTGAGCGGATTATCGCGGCCCCGCTGGCCGCCGCAGAGCGAGTCTTTGAAACCGCGATTCTGGAAAACGCTGATTTTCTGCTTTTGTCCGGAGGCATCCTGCACCCAGAGCGGGCTGGTCCACAGGCCCTACGATTTTTGTGCGAGCAATTTGCCCTGCTGCAGGAACACAACGTCACTGTCTTTTGGGGCGGGGCGTCAGAAGACGGTCCGGAGCAATGGCCCGCGGCGCTAAGACTACCCGAAAATGTGCTGCGTTTCCCAGCGGAAACTGTAGCAACATTGCACGCGATGCGCGGTGGAGAAAAACTGGCTGCCATTCACGGAACTTGTAGTGACGCTTTCGATCCGCAGGATTATCAACCAGACCCAAATAGCAGCTTCAATATCACCCTCGGATATGCACCGCAACTACCCGATTCATGGCGACCTGCCAACATGGACTACTGGGCCTTGAGCGGACAACCGCAACACTTGGATTGGCAAGGAAATTCTCGTGTCAATTACTGTGGTACAACTCAGGGGCGCAACCCAGACCATTCCGGAGCACACGGCTGTCTTTTGATCGAAATCGACCCGGAGGAAAAGATCCGGCGTCAACTATTCCCTACAGATGTCATACGTTTCCAACAAGAATATATCACTTGGGCCGCCTCCGAATCGGCGTCCAAATTTGAAGACAAGTTGGTTGCGCGAGCTCGCCACTTGCACTCAGACAATGGTGAACCTCCACGCGTCATCACCTGGGCAATTGATCGGGAAGACTCGACTCACATACCACCAACCTCGCAAGTGCTGCAGCAATGGTTGACTCGGTTGCGTCGTGAATTTGGAGAGCAAGACACTCCGCTATGGACTCGAACGATTACGTTCCCTGGCTCTCCTGAAATTGCGTCTTCTCTCCTGGAAGAACAGACACTGCTGGGAGACTATCTCCGTGTGTTGCGTGAAGGCGATCTGAGCCTGTCTGCCTCCGAACCAATAACACTTGCTGAATTCCCTCGAAACGACCGACAGTTGCTGGAGCAAATTGCCAATTTGGGACTCGACCGATTGCGACACCATGAAGTCGAATAAACCAGCACGCGCCCGTGAGCCCGTTCAATTGCGACCTGTGTTACGGCTATCTGAAATGAGCTGGAGATATCACATTGAAACTCACCGGACTCCAAGTTGATCGTTTCGGAATCTGGAGCGATCTGCGCATCACGCAAGTCCCAGAAGACATCACGGTTTTTTTCGGTCACAACGAAGCCGGAAAAACAACCCTGATGCAATTTATCCGTACGGTACTGTACGGTTGCTCTGATCCGCTGCAAAGCCATCACCACCTGCTGACAGACAACGCGTTGTCTGGCGGAACGTTGCAGTGGAAAGGAACTCGAGGGCCAGGTTTTGCCAGTCGTCATTGGCAGCCAGAGAAAGGAACTCGGGGAGAACTGCGAATCACCGGATCTGGCGGAGAGACGATATCAGAATCCGAGTTTTCAACTGTTCTGCAAACTGTTGACGAGTCAACTTACAACAATGTTTTTGCGTTCGGCCTGCGGGATCTGCAGGAACTCGGTACGCTCGATGACACACAAGCTGCTGAACTGCTCTATAAATTAAGTAGTGGGCTCGATCGAGTTTCCCTGGTTGACGTAATGCGTGACCTCAAGCAGGAAAGAGATGCACTACTCACAACAAATCACGCACACGGACAAATCGTAGATCTACTTGATCGCCGAAACAAGTTGCAAAGTGAAATTCAACAACTTGAGCAAGACAGCCAACTCTGGATTCGTCTTGTGCAACAACATCAACAGCTACGCGAAGAACTTAATCAACGCGAACTCCAAGCTTCCGACAAACAACAACATGTTCGTTTCGTCGAACTGGCGATTCAAGTCCGTGACAATTGGAACGCCCGCGACCACCTCAAATTACAGATTGATCGGCTAAAGCCGTCTGTGGAATTACCGGAACATGCACTGGAGGAATTGGACCAGATAAACCGAGAAATCGTGGAAAAACAGGCACGTCTTCAGCAAGCCCGAGAAAACGGTGATCGCTTGCGGAAAGAATACAGTAGCCAGGAAGTCAATCAACCACTCTGGTCTAACGCTGCCCGCATCGATGCATTTGCTGAGCAGATTCCCTGGATTGAATCCTTGCAGCGCACCGTCCATCGATTGCAAGATGAAATCACCGGAATCGAAGATAAGATACGTATTCAAGTGGGCTCTTTGGATCCGCCAGTAGATAGCGACCAGGACTCGGCCTCCGAAACGGTTTCGCTGTCCGAAACGCGACTCGCAGAACTACCTCGTTTCATCTCCGCCTTGCGGAGCCCTTCGCGTGACGTTCGCATCGCGACTCAGCGATTACGGGCTGCGAAAACAGATGTCACCCGCGCTACCGAAGATCTCGACGCCCATACGGAGCGACTAAAAAATGAATTGGCTCAGCGAGACCGCGCTGATCTGACGGCCTCGCTCCAAGCCGCTAGTACCCGTGTCTCGCAGCTACGACGTGTAATTCAGCTTGAATCCAAGTTGAAGAAAATGAAAGAGCACCACGTAGAACTGCAAGATGAACGCACTGACTTGTTGGATGAGCAGTTCCTGCCTTGGTCCAAACTGGTTTGGACTGGGTCATTGTTCATGGCAGGAATGACAATGGCGTTGATTGGTATTTTCTATCCGCAATTGATGCCTTTTGGAGTTATTGGATCTTTGTTGGGAAGCCTGGTATGTGTCGTGGCCGTCGTATTCAAAATCGCGTTAGAGCGCCGGGCGAGACAAGAACTCAGTGACTGTGAAAATCAACTGGATTTACTGCACCAACAAATCGAAAAGGCGACCGTTGAACAAAAGGAGCTGCTAGAGACGCTGCCGGTCACAGTGAAATCTCTGGACAACCGACTCGAATCCGCGGAGAGCGAGTTGCAAACAATGGAAGAGCTGGTTCCACTGGAAGCGAACAGGGAAGCAGCGCAGCACCGACTTGAAATCGCATTGAAACGAGTGCAAGAAGCCTCGCAAGCAGTGGCCGAGGCACGAGCTCAATGGCGTGACACCCTCCGACAATATGAACTTCCCCCGTATCTGACTCCCAGGCAGATCAAACGACTGTCTACCGGCCACCAGCAACTTTCTGATCTTCGTAAAACACTTGAAGGACGTCGTGAGTTACTACAAGTGCGACAAGACGAACTCCTTGCGCTCGGTAGCCGCATCGAACAGCTACTTGCCGAATCTAGACTGTCACCGGAAAGCACTCAGCCCAAAGAACAAATTCATCAATTGATCAAATCGGTGCGGCAGCAAGAGCAATCGGTGCAACTACGTCGCGACTTGCGCCACCAATTCCGCCAGACCAGAAAGGATTTCCGAAGAACAACCAGAACTCTGGAAAATCTCCAACATCGTCGCGACGCGTTGTTCGCAACCGTCGGGTTGCGTGACGAACGTGAATACCGTCAACAAATTGCCCGCCAACAATCCTGGCACGAACTCCAGCAGCAACATGATCAGCTGACCGGAAAGATAGAAGCTGCTGCAGGTTCCAAACAAGAACTGGAATCATTGACACGGTTCTTCCAATCGCATAGCGACTCTCTGGAAATGATTCTCAACGATGCACAGACAGAGGTCCAGAAAAACGAAACTCGACTAGCCAGGCTGCACGAACGCCGAGGTGCCATGCAACAGGAGATGAAATCACTCGCGCAAGAGTCTCGATTAATGGAAGCGCGGCTCGACCTGAATTGTTTGCAAGTCGAGCTCGAACAAAGTATTAGCCAATGGCGAAGTCTGTCGATCGCCGTGGATATATTGTCCAACCTGTGTCGCAAGTACGAATCGGATCATCAGCCTGACACACTCCGCATGGCATCAGAATACCTCAGCAAGATGACCAGCCAACGCTATCTTCGATTGTGGACACCTCTCGACCAGAATGTCCTTCGTGTCGACCAGAACGCTGGTCCCTCACTGCCTTTAGAAGCTCTCAGCCGAGGCACTCGTGAAGCCGTTTTTATCAGCTTGCGTTTAGCTCTCGTCGAATCATTTTCCAGACGTGGTGTCGAACTTCCTTTGGTCCTGGACGATGTGCTCGTCAACTTTGACTTGCCACGCGCTCAGGCTACGATCGAAGTGTTGCGTGAGTTTGCAAGGGCCGGCCATCAACTCCTCGTCTTTACGTGTCACGAACACCTGGTGGAAGCCTTCCGTGACGCGGAAGTGGAAATTCAGACGCTACCGGAGCGGAGTGAACCAGTTCGTGTACCAGAAATCGCCACACCGTTCAGTGCCCCCGCGACAACCAACGTGCACTCAAATGCAGAACCTGCCGCTGCCGACATTTTCCCCGAAATCCTCGACGCCACAGGTCTATTACCAGCCAAACTCTCTGTGGATGCCGCTTCCGAACCGCCTCCGTCTGTAGATACCGGTCAGACGCTACCGGAAATCCCGTCCTCACTCAACAATCTCTACGACAGTGAAATCGCGGGGCCGTTGCAATCGAACGTCCCGGAGAGTGAGTTAACCGAAGACACTGCCACCAGGAAAAAAACAGCGTGACCTGTTGGGTCTCTTGCCGCCACGGGTATTCAGTAATACCGGCTTCCCGTTTGTTCACGATGGATCGGCTTGCCAATCAACACAGGACGCGCATTACCGGATATCCGTTGAAGGATTTCACGTCCTATTTGGCGAAAGTACTCTCTATTTGTACGGCCATCTTTCCCCTATTGTCACTGGGATCGACATCGGAGATGACGAGTAGCAAGCGACCCGTTGCTGGCGCAATAAACTCCTTCTTGGAACCGATCAAGAATGGTTTTGCGTCCTTGACGTCACCAGCCACAATCATTCCTACTAATGCCCCAATCTTGAATTGTTTCATTTTCTTGGGAATTTCAAGGCCATCAGGACCGGTTCGATTTACTACCTCCCAGGCACCGCTGGCAACAATCTTTACTGGCTTTCCCTGGCTCAAAACAATGCCCGTATTCTGCCACCCTTGGTTTGCAAAGACTTCTACGATCTTGCGGTCCTGGGTTGCCTGGGCACCAACAACACGCCCCAGGCCAGCTTCCGCCTGTGGGTACCTTGGCACTAACCGCAAAATCGCTTCGTATACTTCGCGAGCGCGGTCCCAGTCTCGTTTGCGTTCATACTCAGCGGCCAGTTTTTCCGTCTTTGACAAGAACTCGCGGTGTAAATCGACCAATCGTGGGTCGGATGGTCGTACTGGTGCACCTTTACTGCCCTTACTCGTACCACCTGCCTGGGGGCGACGTGCGGTTCTTTGAAATGCAACTACCATATTTGCCCCCACCCAAACCAATACCAAGGTGGTTACGACACTCAGCAGTATTTGTCGATGCATGAAGCAGCCCTTCGCGATGAACCTGTTGTTTAAATCCCACTCTCAGTTTGCGCATACCACGTTCGCAGGGCAAGCGTGAAGTTTTTGTAGCCTCAGCACAACGACTGCTTTATCTGGAAAACCAACTACACATTCTGCGATCTCGAGAAAGCATCGCTTGTCTCCTAACGGCTTACAGATGTTCGTAAATAACTGGGCAGTAAATCTATTAAGTGAAAACCGTCGCGAAAATTACTCGAATCGAATTTCTCGATAAGGTATCCGCCAGTGCGGCTCCCCAACCCGCAAACTCGAACCATAATACTGATCAGCCTGATCATTGGCGGATCGGTATTGTCGCTCTTCAGTCGGGCGCTGTGGTCTGATCACACCTTCGCCTATCGCGACATGGCGAGCTTTTATGATCCGCTGTTTCAATGGAGCAAGGCGGAGTGGAAAGAGGGTAGATTCCCGCTCTGGAACACCCGAGAAAATACCGGCATCCCAGTACTTGCAGATGCCTCATCCAGTCTATTCTACCCTGGTAAGGTCTGCTATTTCTTGCCACTGTCTGCAGCTCAATGTAACGCACTTTATGTCATTGCGCATCTCTTACTGGCCGCGGTGAATGTATATCACCTGGCGCGCAAGTGGCGCGCAAGTATTCCTGCCAGTGGTATCGCCTCGCTAAGCTATGCACTCAGCGGTCCGATTCTCTTTCAATACTGCAACGTGGTCTACCTGGTCAGCGCTGCCTGGATGCCACTGGCTTGGCTGGCGCTCAGTGCGCAATACAAACAGCTGCAGACACAATGGACTGCGCTGCTGGCAATCACACTGGCAATGATGGTCCTGGGCGGCGATCCACAAGCCGCCTACCACACCATCCTGGCAGCGCTGCTGCTCTTTGTATTGCAATGGCGCAAGCAGGCCTGCCGGACCAGAACGTTTGACACAAAACGCCGGCAATGGATCGCCAGATATACTGGACATCTGGTTACCGCAGTACTCGGAGCTGGGCTCCTGGCAGCCGTGCAAGTGCTGCCCAGTATGAGCTGGACACAAAACAGCGATCGCGCACACGTCCAGAGCCCTCAAAACCTGTACCAAATGGTCAAGACAATCGGCCAGCAGGATCTGGCTGACAGGGCAAACACGTCGAGAAAAGATCTTCGTCGTCAAATCGGACGACCGTTACTGGAAACGCCACAGGCCGGAACCCACGGCCGTAACATCTACTATTTCAGCATCGGCCCCTGGCGCCTTTTAGAATGGTTCTGGCCAAATTTTTCAGGACAACGTTTCCCACAGCATCAACGTTGGATCGAAGTACTACCGGCAGAATCGCCGCCCTGGACGCCGACACTCTACATGGGGTTGTTACCACTACTGATCGCCCTGGGCAGTCTTACCTGGTCCAGCGGCCATGTGCGCTGGCGTTGGATCTCGTGGACAGTAATCCTTTCCGTTCTAGCCAGCTTTGGCTGGTTTGGATTCGGTTGGATGTTGTACGAAGTTCAGCAACTCACACTACAACCAGAAAGCGAGACGCCTCTTATCAGTCCCCCCGCGGGTGGACTCTACTGGTGGATGGTACTTCTTCTTCCAGGTTACGCACAGTTTCGCTTTCCCGCCAAAGTATTTACTCTAACCACACTTGCATTAAGCCTGCTCGCGGCACGTGGTTGGGACCGCACTTTTTCAGCTTCTGGTTGTACCAGTGCGCAACATCGCTTGAAGAATCGATTACTGCTGCTTTCAGTATTCAGCCTGTTGGCCGCAGTGTTCATCCGCGTTCTTTCATATCGCGAGGTCAGCTGGATCGATAAGATTCCTCCAGACCTCCTTTTTGGCCCTCTCCAGACAATTGAGGCGATTGAAAGTCTGTCCTGGGCATTGCTTCACA
>CAZITS010000240.1:275-7649 GCA_964542185.1 uncultured Pirellulaceae bacterium | reverse complement strand
CGCCTGGGTGCTGCTGGCGCGAATGTGGTAATTAACTATGTGAGTAATCAGGCTGCCGCAGAAGAGACCGCACAGCAGGTGGAGGCGGCAGGTGCCACTGCTCACCTCGTGCGAGCGGATGTTGCCTGCGAGCAGCAAGTAGAAGAGATGGTGTCCCAGGTGCGGCAGCGATTCGGGCCCGTGGATCTGCTCGTCAACAATGCGGGTGTTTTCGATTATGTGAGTCACGAAGAAACCACGGTTGCTCTCTGGAAGCGGACTCTCGACGTGAATTTGACCGGGGCTTTTCTTGTTTCCTGGGCGGTCAAGCCAGAAATGATTGAACGGCGCTTTGGCCGGATTGTTAATGTTTCGTCGATTGGAGGCCTCAGAGCACGCCAGATGTCCATTGCGTACGCAGCCAGCAAAGCAGGCTTGATTGGATTCACCAAGAGTATGGCTGAGGCGGTCGCTGGGTTTAATGTGCGCGTCAACGCGGTAGCACCCGGATTGATTTCTACCGAGATCCTGGATGGTGTCGCCGAAGAGCAGCTTCAGGCCTTGATTGCAGCGACACCCGCCCAACGGATTGGCGAGCCAGCAGAAATCGCCGAGCTGGTCGTGTTTTTGCTTTCAGATCGGGCGAGTTTTACGACCGGACAGACAGTCGTAGCCAGCGGTGGTCGGGTGTTACTGCCCTGAATCTGGTACGCCGAAATTTTCGGTGGAGGCCTGTAACTCGCACAATGTGCTTATCCGTCATATTTGCCAGTGATCTCGCTTTGGGAGCCTGCTCAAGGCCGATAATTGGCGTGCTGAGCTTTGACAAGATACCGAACAAGCAGGGATAATTGGACGTATGTATTTTCTCAGATTTTGCCTATTGGGAGCCGGGTAGTGTCCAGTCAAAATCCTGCGGGGGATTCGGAAGACAGGTCCTCGATTGAATCCGTAAACGACTCAGTTACTGAACCTGGTGCCGACCACTCAGCTGGAGTGGCCGAAAATTCCGATTCGTCCATCGCTTCTACCGAAGCAGCTGTCGATAGCGTTGTTCCGATGACGGATGAAGATGCTGCAGGAACGCAAGTGGATGACGCAGCGGCCGAGGGAACGGTGGCACGTGGCTCGAAAGGCTCGTTGATTACCATCCTTTTGCTTGCAGTAGTCGCTGTTGGTGGTGGCCTCTTCGGCATTACATGGCTGCGAGATGCCCCACTGCGTGAAGCTGCGGCTGCGTTGGATCAGGCGGAACCGGATCCGGAGATCGCCCTGTTCAAGATCGAAGAGTTCCTGCTTACCGAACCGGAGAATCCTCAGGCGATGGCGATCAAGGCACGCGCCTTGGTAGAACTGCAACGTAACCCCCGCGAGGTACTCCGCTTGTTTGACATCGTCAAGGCAAGCAACGCGGCCGAATCGCACGCCTGGGCAAAAGCTTTGATGATGGAGCAACAATGGGCGTCCGCGGCACCCTTGTTGAAACAAGTCGTCGCAGAAATTCCGAGCAATGCGGATGCCTGGTACGAACTGACCAGTTGTCGGGTGCGGATGGGGAATCTGAAGTCGGCACTGGAGTCTGCCCAGCGATTAGGCGAATTTCCAGAGATGAAGCTGCGCAGCTACTACCTGTTAGGCTCCCTCTATGCGGACATGAACGAATCTCAGAAGGCAGAGGATTACTTTGCCAGGATTCTGGACGAGGTGTCTTCAGATTCGGACGAAACATTGGAAGGTGACAAGCTGCTTGAGGCCCTCGGTGAGTCTCTGTTAGTGGTTACTGCCCACCAGTTTTACCTCGATTACGGCCGTACCTTACTCGATGTGGGCAAGCCTGAGGCGGCAATTCGGCAGATTGCGATTGGGATTGAAGCGGAGCGAACCGCGAACGGCATGCCGTCACCGGAATCTTGTGTACTGATGGGGAACGCGGCTGAGCAGTACGGGAATTTGGATGGCGCAATTCGTTTCTGGGATCAGGCGGTTCAATTAGACCCGAGAAATCAACCGGCCCGTGAATTGTTGGCGAATGCGGCTCTCAAGAAAGGTGATGCCAAGCAGGCCCTGGAATGGGTCAAGCCAATGGAACCGATGGGGCGTCGCTTGCCTTACACTACCGCGTATCTGTTTCAGCGGGTTTACGGCTTTCTGGGAAATCAGGAATCGGCCGAGAAATGGCAGCGGATTGCTGAGGAGCGGCGTGAATACGAAAAACGGCAAACTGCATTGAAGCGGTTGGTGTTGGATAAGCCTGATTCACACGGCGCAAAAGTGGTGCGCGCCCATTATTCCTTTACGACTGGAAATGTGGCGCAAGCCAAAATGATGTTTGAGCAGTTGAACCGGGATGATCCCGAGGACCAGTTCGTACGAGATTGTTTGGCGTCGATCAATGACAAGGAAAGGCCATTTCCTTCACTGGATGAGTTGCCGATCGACACTCAGTTCTAGTGAGGCTGACCGAGTGGTCGGTGGTAACGCGGTTTTCATTGCTGAGGTCATTGATTCAATTTGTGAAACGAGTGCTGCAGTTTCCGCGTCGTTTGTTATCGCGACACCCTGCAGAGAACAGTGTGCCAAAATAGAGTTGTCGAACTCTGTCAGAATCAGCGCATTAAAACAGGTTCACTTTTACATCGAGTGGGAAGTTGACAGCGAGTGAGAGCAGGCAGCCGTAGCGTGCCGCTCGGGAACTAGTGACGCTTTCCAACAAGGCACTTGTGCTATGAACAATCGTTCGACGCTTCGCCCCTTGCTGGCGGTTATCCTCCCGCTTGGCATGATGCTCGTGATGGGTGCTGTCATTTTTCTGTTCTTTGCTGGCGGCATGCGACAAGTCAATGACTTTCTGCTTTTTCGGCCGCCGCTGGTGCCCGCGGAGGGAACGGTCTTGATGGGCGGGAGGCCTCTGCCGACGGGGCAGATTATCACCATGCCAGAGGATCCGACGTTGCCAGGTGCTGTCGGCTTTCTCGATATTACTGGGCACTTTGTATTGCAGACATTGATTGACGGGAAACTGACAGACGGAGCTTATGCGGGTGCACACAAAGTGACGGTGACGGCCCACGAAAACCTGGGTGATGAACCCATCTTGTTAACACCGGAAAAAATTGCTGATTTTGAAACCACCGATCTGGACTTGAAGATCACAGGTATTCGAGAGCGAGATATTTTTCTGGAAGTGGTGATTGCCGGCGAAGATGCGCTGTTCAAGACGGCATCGTTGCCGGAACAGCAGGCACTGTACAAAATTGTGCCCTTGTTTCAGAAATATGATCTGGATCGCAATGATCGATTGAGCCAATCAGAAATCGAGGCGATTACCAGTAGTCGTCGCGCGGACTTCGATTTCGAAAATTCAGACAACGATGGCGATGGTGAAGTCAGTCGCGCCGAATTAGTACGAGTGACGGCATTGGCACTGGGCTTAACGGAGGAAAATGCGGGGGCTGCACTCGATCTGCGGGATATCGAACCAATCGAGGGTCCCGATATGAGTATCGATATGAATGCGAGGTTGGTAACCCAACGCGTACTTCTGCTTTTCGACACGGATGAAGACAAAGAACTGACGTTTGCAGAAATTGAAGAGATTGAGCATAGTTTCAAGAAGGATATCGCCGCAGCAGACAATGATGGAGATGAAATTGTCAACGCGGAAGAGCTTTATGAGTATTTGTTTGCCATGGGGAAACGTTTGATGCAGAACGTCATGCCCGCTGGCGCGGGTGAGCGGCCGGACAGACCGGAAATGGAAAAGAAGACGCCATAGGTTGCAGCGGTCACGATGCGGCAGACCCACAGGCAAAAACGGGAGCCAATACGAGGGCGTGGCAGTTAAGGTCACGTAATCAGAGTCGAGCGCAAGGTGACGCGAGCCGTTGCTTTCACAGCATGGGGCAGTTGCGTACCGTGTGGCGTGAACTGGCATGCTCAGGAGAAACGCTTTGGGTTCGGTTGCGAAACCCAACGGATGGCAGGTTGATGCGGATGTGGAACGCGAAAAATGCCTTCTTGGCGATTGTTGGGTTGCTGGGTGCGGGACTGTTTGTTGTGGTCATCATGCGGGTGCCTTCTCCACCGCCCGCGCCAAAGCAGGCCTCCGTCGCTCGCGTCGCTCGTCCGGGCGGGTATCTGGGCAGTGCTGCATGCCGCGAGTGCCACAGTGAGATCTATCAAACCTATCAGCAGCATCCCATGGCCCAGTCCATGGCACCTGTGGAGGCAGCTCCTGAAATAGAAGATTACCGCAATGGCACGGAATTTCAGCGGCCCAAGTCGCGCCGCTACCGTGTGGAACGTACCGCGGAAGGCGTTTTCCATCACGAGTCAGGTTTGTCTATTGACGGTGAGACGATTTATGACCAGCAGGTGCCAGTCCATTTTGCTGTGGGTTCGGGGAGAAGAGGCCGTTCGTATCTGTCTCAGCAAGACGGCACCCTGTTGGTGTCGGCGATCTCCTGGTATTCGGCCGAGAAACGCTGGGATCTATCGCCGGGTTACAAACCGGGCAAGCATCAGCGTTTTGAGCGCGTAGCGACTGCTCGCTGCCTGGAATGTCACGCTGGTCGGATTGCTTATCAGGGGACACCGACTACGGATTTAGTTCAGCAGTATGAGGCGGCGCCTTTTGTCGAGTTTGGCATTGGGTGTGAACGCTGTCACGGTCCGGGTCAGTCTCATGTGGCCAGGCACCGGGGTGAACGGGGAGACGTTACAGACCCGATCGTTAATCCGGCGAAACTAAAGCCGTTTCGCCGGGATGCCGTCTGCAACCAGTGTCATCTACAAGGTGCCGGACACCAACTGCGTGTCGGTCGACGGTATCACGACTTTCGGCCTGGAGACCATCTCGGCGAGAATTGGACTCTGTTCGTGATGGGGACAGGCGTCGGCCAGGAGGGTGGAACGACAGCCATCAGCCACGTTGAGCAGATGCAAAGTAGTGCCTGCTATCGGGAGAGCCAGGGCAAGTTAGGCTGTGCGTCATGCCATGATCCGCACTCCGTGCCAGAGGAATCACAGCGACGGGAACATTTCAATGGCCGCTGTGCCAGCTGCCACGAGCAGGCTGGTTGTTCTTTGCCGCTCAGCGAACGTCAGGCAGCACCTTCGCAGGGGTCGTGTATTGATTGCCACATGCCCCGATTGTCAGCAGCGGACGTACCACACACAGTGCAGACTGACCACCGGCTACTCCGTGCGCCGCATCTTCCGGTAGTCAGGCCGGATGAAAATGTGCCCGTCGAACCGGCTGCCGCAGTGGAACCTCGAGTTTTTGATGCCGACGTGGCTCCCATCGCAGAATGGGAAGTGCAGCGTGCGAAGGGTCTGATGCTGGCGGAAGTTATTCAGGCTGGTGGTGGAAAGCCTTTGGTTGATCAGGCGGAGCAGTTATTGAACGCGGCTCGAGCAGTGCGTGCTGATGATGTCGAAATGCTCGACGCGTTGGCTTTTATCCGCTTGAACCAAGGCGAGACCGTTGCTGCTGTGGAGCACTGGCAAAGAGCGTTGGAGCTGGACTCCCAACGGCAAGGCCCTCTCGACGCGTTGGCAACCTATTTTCAGTCTCAAGGAAATGAAGCAGAGGCTGCGAAGTATCTGCTACGACTAATCAAGATCTTGCCCTGGAGAGCGGATTTGCATTTTCGCTATAGCCAGGTCTTGGAACGGCAGGGAAAAACAAAGCACGCGTTGGAGGCAGCACAGGTCGCATATCGACGAGACCCTTCGCGTGCAGCTGTCTGTCGTTTGTTGCTCCGTTTACATAACACACTGGGCAACAGGCAGGAGGCTGACACCATCCGCCGTAAGCTCCGACAGTTGGAAGGCCGCTAGAGACGGTCGAAGAAAGACTTTGTGAATGAATCGGTAGTTGGGGGTTTACTGGTCACTTCACAAGTCTCGTGGTGCACGTTCATCCTCGCCAGACTAGCTATCCTGTTTCCACGATTCATCAACGGCGTGAATGGCTTGCCGCAGCAATTCCGTGACTTCATCGACTTCGCTGCGAGTGATACAGAGTGGTGGGGATAGGTTCAGCAGGTGGTTCGCGTGAGAGCGTGCTAACAAGCCGCGTTTCTTGAGTTGCGTATTCAGACGATCGGAGAATCCGAAGCTTTTGGGGAACGGCGCCTTGGTCTGACGATCCGCGACAAAGTCGAGTGAGAGCATTAACCCAATTCCTCGTACGTCACCAAGAATCTTCGCTTCCGCGAGCAGTGACTCGAGTTGATCCTTGAAGTAGCTGCCGACTTCGGCAGCGTTTTGGACCAGTTGTTCCTCGACCAAAATATCGATGTTTTGTAATCCCGCAGCAGCTGCGACGGGATGACCGGCAAATGTGAAAACGTGTCGCAGCATACGATTTTTACCAGCAAACGAATTTGCTACGGTCTCACTGGAAATGGCCGCTCCCAGCGGCAGGTAACTGCTGCACATGCCCTTGGCGACCGTCATGATGTCGGGGACAACTCCCCAGTGATCGCAAGCAAACAACTTGCCAGTACGGCCAAAACCGGTGATCACTTCATCGGCGATTAACAGCACTCCGTAGCGATCACATATTTCACGCAACATGGGCCAGTATTCGTCACCTGGCACTGCCGCGCCAGGTCCACTGGCGATCGGTTCTGCGATCACGGCGCAGATCGTATCGGGATGTTCTTCCAGGATGAGTCGTTCGATATCCTCGGCGCAACGAGTCGCACATTGCGCAGGAGATGTGCTGCCGAACTCACATCGATAGGTAAGTGGTTGTGGGCCGTACAGGATCCCGGGGGGAGACGGTTCATAATCGGTGCGTGGTGCACCGGCAGCCGAGCCAAGCCAGAGTACACCACCGGTTCCGCCATGGTAGGAATCTCTGCGGCTGATGATCTTGTATCGGCCGGATTCGCCGTGGCGATGCTGGTAGGCTCGGGCGATTTTGAGCGCAGTTTCATTTGCTTCGGACCCGCCACTTGCAAAGAAAGACCGATTGAGGTCGCCAGGAGTGAGTTCCGCAAGACGCACCGCGAGCTGAATGGTCGATGGATTGGCGGTCCGCTGGGGAAAATAAGTTATTTGTTTCATCTGTTGGTAGGCGGCATCGGCAATTTCCTGTCGCCCGTATCCAACCGCGACGGAAGCATATCCTCCGTTGATGTCGATCCATATTTTTCCATTACTGTCACGAACGCGCAGCCCACTTCCTTCGACAATGATCAAGGGCTCATCGGTTTGTGCCATTTCGGACCAATCTGCGTTGTGCATCCACAGATGTTTTAGCGCCCATTCCCGGAGCTGTTCGGTGTCGTACTGCATATGGGTGTTCCTTGGCGATCCGTCCGTGGGTCACGGGTCAAAGATCACCGTTGGTAGTGGCTATTCCAGCTGCCGGTTCAGGGAAAG